>JAIKYN010000255.1 GCA_024683155.1 Lachnospiraceae bacterium
CAGTGGTGTCGTGGTCGGTAAGAGCAAAAGCAGATAATCCCTTTTCAATTGCGATATCCACCAGCTCCGACGGACGTTTGGAACCGTCGGAAGCAGTGGAGTGATTGTGCAGATCTACGATCTTCAATGGTTTCCTCCTTAAGCAGGATCAATCATTGTCTTCATCGGTCTTGGTGTAAATGGTACGCTTACGAGCCATCTCATCGCTGGCAAGGTACTCGTCATAGGTGGTGATCTTATCGATCATCTTCCCGCCGGGCAGGATCTCAATGATGCGGTTTGCGGTGGTCTGAACAACCTGGTGATCGTGGCAGGAGAATAACTCGATGCCGGGGAACTTGATCATACCCTGGTTCAGGGCCGTGATGGATTCCATATCCAGGTGATTGGTGGGCTCATCAAAGATCAGGCAGTTGGCACCGGAGATCATCATCTTGGATAAGAGGCAGCGAACCTTCTCGCCACCGGATAAAACCTTTACCTTCTTAACACCGTCTTCTCCTGCAAACAGCATACGTCCCAGGAAACCTCGTACATAGGTAACATCCTTGATCTCGGAATAACCGGTAAGCCACTCGGTGATATTCAGGTCATTGTTAAACTCTTCTCCGGGATCCTTGGGGAAGTATGCCTGAGAGGTGGTAACACCCCACTTGTAGGTACCGGAATCCGGCTCCTCCAGACCCATGAGAATGCGGAACAGCATGGTCTTGGCCTGCTCGTTGCCGCCAACAAAAGCGATCTTATCTTCATGTCCTACATTGAAGGAAATGTTATCCAGCAGTGTGACGCCGTCTACCACTTTGGTGATCCCGTCCACAGACAGCACCTCATTTCCGATCTCCCGATCGGGGCGGAAATCAATGTAAGGATACTTACGACTGGAAGGACGGATGTCTTCCAGCTGGATCTTCTCCAGAGCTCTCTTACGGGAGGTTGCCTGCTTGGACTTGGAAGCGTTGGCGGAGAAACGGGAGATGAACTCCTGTAATTCCTTGATCTGTTCTTCCTTCTTCTTGTTGGCTTCCTTGCGCTGCTTTAAGATCAGCTGACTGGACTCGTACCAGAAATCGTAGTTACCGGCATACAGCTGGATCTTGCCGTAGTCGATGTCTGCGATCTGGGTACAAACTTTATTCAGGAAATAACGGTCATGGGATACCACGATGACGGTGTTCTCAAAGTTAATGAGGAACTCCTCCAGCCATGCGATGGCATCCAGATCCAGGTGGTTGGTAGGCTCATCCAGAAGCAGGATGTCGGGGTTACCGAAGAGAGCCTTTGCCAGAAGGACCTTCACCTTTTCGTTACCGTTCAGTTCGCTCATCTGCTTAAAATGCAGTTCGTTGGGAATGCCAAGACCGTTCAGCAGGTTGTCTGCATCGGATTCTGCTTCCCAGCCGTTCATTTCCGCAAATTCCCCTTCCAGCTCGGAAGCCTTGATACCGTCTTCATCGGTAAAGTCTTCCTTGGCATAGATGGCTTCTTTTTCCTTCATGACCTGATACAGACGCTCGTTACCCATGATAACCACGTCCTGTACCGTATATGCATCGTATTTGAAGTGGTCCTGCTCCAGGAAGGAGAGACGCTGTCCGGGCGTCATGATGACTTCCCCGTTGGTGGTCTCCAGCTGACCGGAGAGGATCTTAAGGAAGGTGGATTTGCCGGCACCGTTGGCACCGATCACACCGTAGCAGTTGCCTTCCGTAAATTTGATGTTAACGTCTTCGAAAAGTGCCTTTTTTCCGAGACGAAGAGTGACATTGTTAGCACTGATCATGTCAAAAACCTTTCTTATGAATATGTAACTTGTTAAAACGCGACCTTTTTCATTCTACATGAATGGGTTCAAAAATCAAGGTTTCCGGAAAAATTAAGAGAGGAGACATGGCATTTCGTAAGGGCGGTGAGTATAATAGACGTATTGGGAATAAATTTTTGGAGGGTATCAAAAATGAAACTGAATTACAAACGCACATTCCTCATCGGACTGGCATTTTTGTCCATCTCATCCTTCTGGCAGATGTATGATAACATCATTCCCCTGATCCTGAAGAATACCTTTGGACTGGGAGAGACCGTTACCGGTGTGATCATGGCCATGGATAATGTCCTGGCCTTGTTCCTGCTTCCCATTCTGGGAGCTTTTTCCGACAGGACCGAGACGAAGATCGGCAAACGTATGCCGTTTATCCTGACGGGAACGGGTCTTGCATTTATCTTCATGCTGGTGCTGCCCTATGCGGACAACACCCTGAACCTGCCCATGTTCGTCATCGCTTTGTTTGCACTGCTGGTGGCCATGGGACTGTATCGTTCTCCCGCGGTTGCACTGATGCCGGACTTAACCCCTAACCGTCTGCGTTCCAAGGCAAACGCCATCATCAATCTTATGGGGGCTGTGGGTGCAGCCTATGCACTGGTGATGATCATGGTTCTGGTAAGCAAGGAAGGCAAGCCCGATTATTTCCCCATGTTCCTCAGTATTGCCCTGCTGATGCTCATTTCCATTCTGATCTGCTTTATCACCGTTCCGGAAAATAAGACCAAGGAAAAGGTGGCAGAGGAGTGCCGCATTGCCGGCGAGACCTTTACGGCAGAGACCGAGGAAGAAGAGCAGGCAAGATTAAACGGCGAAGTCAAAGGCGCAAAACTGGAGCCTGCGGTAAAGCGGAGCATGATCTTCTTACTGGCTTCCATTTTCCTGTGGTATTTTGCATATAACGCAGTAACCACCGCCTTCTCCCGTTACACCATCGAAGTATGGGGCATGGAGAACAGCGGATTTGCAGGCTGTCTGATGATCGCCATGATCGCAGCCATCATCAGCTACATTCCCATTGGTCACATTTCCAGCAAGATCGGTCGTAAGAAGACCATTCTGTGCGGCGTGACCATGATGAGTGTCTGCTATTTCCTGGCAATCTTTGCCACCACCTTTACACCCCTGATCAATGTGGCTTTTGCCATCATCGGAATCGGCTGGGCAGCCATCAATGTGAATTCCTACCCCATGGTTGTGGAGATGGCCAAGGGCGGAGACATCGGAAAATACACCGGAACCTATTACACCTTCTCCATGGCGGCACAGATCATCACTCCCGTGGTATCCGGTTTCCTTCTGGAACATGTTTCCTATAGAACTTTGTTCCCTTACGCAGTAGTATTTTCCTGCTGTGCGTTCCTGACCATGCTGCAGGTACACCACGGCGACATTATCCCTGACAAGAAGGGATGATACAGAATGCAAGCCTCTTCCTATAGAGGTTGCAGATAAATGAGCGGCACCATAACGCTCAAATGTAAATTTAAGGAGCAATAAACAAAATGATTTGGATCGTAGTGATCGCGGTAGTGTTACTCTGCCTGTATCTGATCATGATCATGCCCAGATTATCGGGCAAACCGGACTTTTCCATGTTCCGGAAGCAGTGTCTGTATGCCCACAGAGGCCTGCATGACAACAATTCCGATGCACCGGAGAATTCCATGCGTGCCTTTCAGAAGGCCGTGGATGCCGGATATGGCATCGAGATGGATGTACAGCTGACCAAGGATAAGATCCCGGTTGTATTCCATGATGATACGTTAAAGAGAGTCTGCGGCGTGGAGGGTACGGTGGACTCCTATACCTTTGAAGAGCTGCAGCAGTTTTCCCTGCTGGGAACAGACCAGAAGATCCCGAAGTTTGAGGATTTCCTGAAGCTGGTGGACGGTAAGGTGCCTCTCATCGTAGAGCATAAGATCGAGCCCCGTCATGACATGAGCGTATGTGAGATCGTGTCCCCCATGCTGCTGGCCTATAAAGGAGAGTATTGCATGGAGTCCTTTAACCCCCTCGGTGTGAAGTGGTATAAGGAGCATCACCCTAAGATCATCCGTGGACAATTGTCCCAGCTGTTTCGTAAGCACGGAATGAAAGCAAGCTTTAAGATGCGTATCCCCTATTTTGCCATGGAGCATTTGCTGTTCAACTTCCTGACAAAGCCGGACTTT
>JAIKYN010000178.1 GCA_024683155.1 Lachnospiraceae bacterium
CTGTGAAGATCTACGCCGTTATCCAGCAGCATGGTTACCTCTGCATTTTCTGCCTTGTCTCCCAGTACATTCATAACCCAGTCATATTCCGGGAAGATCGTTGTCACGATCTGCAGCTTTTTGCCTTCGGTTTCTGTATTATCAACCGGAGTTTCGGCTGCAACGACCTGCGCATTGGTATCATTTACCTGTGTTTCTGCTGATGTTGCGGACACGGGAGCTCCGCAAGCAGTAAGATTGGCTACCACTAAAATGGCAGCAAAAAGGATTGAAAGATATTTTTTCATAATGAAAAACCTCCGTTTGTTTCGTTTTTGAGTGTGCAAAACAAGAGCCCTTCGCCTGTATGAGGGCAAAGTTCTCCCGAAGGTCCATTCAATTATTCAGTCTTACCTTTTGGGAAATGGGGGTGCTGCGTAACCAGTCAGCGACGATTACAGGCACCGATAATAAGAATATCACCGCCGGCAGGATCACTGCGGTCTGCAGTGTCATTCCGTCGCTGATATGATGAAGGATCTGCTGGCACTGCTGAATGCAGGCACAAATAGGGCAGTCCGCTTCTCCATGGCAATGATGTCCGGATTCTGCCGCAAGATAAAAAGAGGATACGGTCAAAAATACCAGAAGCATTACAGTGATGATCCAGGCAGCAACCTGTCTGATCTTACTGTTTCTCTCATGGCTCACGGCTGTGTCCTCCTTTCCTTTCATGATATATAACGATCTTTACTCCTGGCAGTCTTCACAGACGCCATAAAATACGGTTCTTCTGGGGTCCATACGGAAATGATGTTCCTGGTACAGATGCTCCCGGAACTCGTTCAGCTCCTCACAGTGCAGATGGATCAGTTTTCCGCACTTCTCACATTTACAGTGATAGCAGGTTTCTGCTCCCTCTTTGTGCTCTTCTCCCACATATTCAAAACAGGCCGGGGTATTATTATCCAGAACATATTTGTTCAACTTCCCTTCATCCACCAGACGCTCCAGCTGACGATACACCGTGGACTGTCCGATGGTAGCACCCTGCATCTTCAGATACTCACACACATCTCCGGCTGTAATATGTACTCCCTGCCGGTTTTCCAGGTAATCCATCAGGATTTCCCGCTGTTTTGTCTTATAAGTCGGTCGATCTGCCATATGTCTCCCCTCCATAATATGAGAACCGTTCCCAATTCTATAAACAAACCAGTCGTTTGTCAATAGATTTGAGAACGGTTCTCAATTTCGCACAAAAAATATTCGATTTCTTACAAAAAACCTATAAAAATCACTATAGATCAGAACTTATTTCTTCCCTTAAAGGTGTTATAAGCATCCGGTTCCCAGCCCGGCTTAATATCTTTAACAGCTTCCTGCGCCGTGATCACCTGATCTGCATGATCGATGTCTATAAGCTTATAGCGATCATGTCCCATTCCCATTTCTTTCATATAGGAAAGCTGACGATAGCCGTGACGACTCTGTACCCGCTGTACCATGGCTTCTCCTCCGCCTCCGGGCAGGTTGTAAACCAGATCCACACATGCCTGATCCGCTGCCAAAATATCATAGGATGCCACCATACCGATATCCGGTGTAACGACCGGCTCTGCATCCGCTCCTTCACAATCGCAGGAAACCGACATGTTCCGAAGCACGTTGATGAAGGAAATGTGGCCTGCAAAATGCGTAATGGTTGCTTTTGTAGACTCTGTGATGCGCTCCATCAACCGTTCTTTGTCCACGTCCCACTGATTCTGCTTGCCGGTGTCGGAATGGATCTCTCCCTTTCCGATCCGTCCATCTGCACAACCGATCCCAAGATTCTTATTGGAGCCACCAAAGCCGCCCATTACATGGCCTTTAAAGTGGGTCAGTGTCAACAGGGAGTCATAGCGAAGCATATGGTCTCCCACATGCATCATAGTAAACCACTTTCCTCCGGGTACAGGAAGCTCTGCCACACCGTCTTCGTCCATGATATCCACCGGGCAGAAGGTCCAACCGTTGGTCTCAAGCGTCTTTCGATGCTCTTCGGTGGTATATCGGCTTCCGATATAATAGGTATTGGTCTCCACAATGGTGGCCTCAGGCAGTCTGTCCCGATACAATTCCTTTACCCAGGGACGGGGAATGATATTCGGACCTTCCGCTTCACCGGTATGAAGCTTAATAGCGATCTTACCGGTCAAACCATCCGAAACACGATCATAAAGCTTTTTTAATCCCTCCGGAGACAGATCTCTGGTAAAATATACGATCGCTTCTTCTCCGGTGCGGTTTTCATAAGGAACATACATATTTCCGCCTGTGCCCGGCTTTGCCATTTTGTTCAGCATATTGTCCCTTTCTCCCCTTCGGGGAATAACCTTACACTTGTGTACGCGTTTATTTCGCTTCTGCACGGATCCTGTCTATAATGTCCATATAATCCCTGCAATACGTCTCATATACCGGTTGTACCGCTTCCTTGAACTTTTCCAGTTCTTCCTCCGATAAGGTGATGATCTCACATCCTTCTTCGATCACTTTGTTCTTAGCCGTCTCTTCCCATTCCGCCCACAGCTGCCGCTCATAGATCGCTGACTCCTGCGCGCATTCCAGGATGATCTGTTTTTCCTCTTCCGTAAGACGGTCATAAGATGCCTGACTCATAAGCTGCATCTCCGGTATCCTGGTATGTTCATCCAACAGATAATAAGGAGCCACCTGATTATGATACTTGGATTCATAACTGGGGAAATTATTTTCCGCTGCATCTACCTTGCCTACCTGCAAAGCGGAATACACCTCATCATATTCCAGGGCAACGGATCTGCCTCCTAAAAGTTCTACCATATCTTCCATGATCACGGAATCCTGGATACGGATCACTTTATTTTTCATATCTTCCAACGTATAAACGGGTTCTCTTAAATAGAAGCTTCTGGCCCCGGAATCATACCAGCTCAATGCCACCATGCCGGTTCCCTGAAAAGAATCCATCAGTTCTTTGCCGATCTCTCCGTCCAACACGTCCCACATATGTTCGGAATCCTGAAACAGATACGGCATAACTACCACGCTGATAACATCATTATACTGCGTCAGCCCTGACAGGGATGCACGCATGAAATCCACACCGCCGTACATCACTTCCTTATACATATCGGTCTCATCCCCCAGTTCCGCGTCGGTATATACCCGGATCTGAATGGCACCTTTGGTACGCTCATGAACCCGATAAGCAAACTGACAGGCAGCCAGTGATGTAGGATAGTTTGCCGTCTGGTTTTCCGCATAAGTAAAAACAAATTTAGGCTTCACATCCGCATATTGGGAACAAATGGTGGAAGAAGTGTCCGCTTCTGCCACTGCGCTGTCAGATCCCACCAGTTTCTGCTGGCCGCAACCGGTAAGGCTGCAAACGATCAGCCCCAGGACCATTACAAAAACTGCCGCCCGTTTTCCCGAAAAACCTGTCCATCTCATGCTTTTCTCTCCTTCAGGAAGGTATACAAAGCTTCCCTGTCCTTCCCCATCACCCGGTTAGGCAAAATATAACCATGCTGCTCATCCGGCATCAGCAAGAGAAATGTAGGCCTTTTTACGGTCCCCCGGTAATCCTGCCAGTTAATATGCTGATTATGGCCTCTCACACTGATGGTAAGGCCACCTTCGCCAACGATCAGTCGCGTGTCCACATCGCCGATGATCTCTACCTGTTTCAGTGCCCGGATCCAAAGCGCTATGGGCTGGATCACCAAAAAAAGGGACAGCCCGAAAACCATTACGGATCGCCCGAAAGCTCCGGATGTTTCCCAGCGACGGATCATAAGGATCAGAATGGATAGAATGAACATCCCATTGATCAGGCCTGTAAAACGCATGTAAATATTAAAGAAAAAATAGGCCCAGTAATCTCCGGCCGTATTTCGATAGGTGTAGTCAAATCGCATAGTATACCTCCGCAACTATTTTACACGAAATCAGGATCAGATGCGACAAAGAGCCCGGCATTTCTGCCGAGCTCATGTCTTATATTACGTAAGGTTACAGGAATAACCTGCCTTGCATTTTAATACCCCAATGCTCTGGGAATAAACAGCGCGATCTCCGGGATAAATGTGATCAGCAACAGTGCTATGATCATCATAAGATAGAACGGGATCTGTGCCTTTACCACTTTCTCCATAGGAAGCTTTGCGATAGCGGAACCAATAAACAATACCGCACCTACCGGAGGAGTCAGCAAACCAATACCACAGTTTAATACCAGCATGATACCATACTGAATGGGGTCAATACCGATGGAAGTTGCAATGGGCAACAGGATCGGCGTAGAGATCAGAATGATCGGCGCCATATCCATGATCATACCAAGGATCAGCAGGATAATATTCAGCAGAATAGCGATCACATACGGATTGCTGGATACACCGGTGATCGCTCGTGCTGCGATCTCAGGTACATGAAGCATGGTAAGGCAATAGCCGAATACATTGGAAGTAGCAATGAGGATCAACACGATGGACAATGTATCCACACACTTCTCAAGCTCTTTCCAGATCTGCTTCCAGGTCAGTCCGCGATATACATAAATGCTGACGATCAGGGAATAGATAACGGCGATCGCTGCAGATTCAGTTGCTGTAAACACACCGGCAACAACACCCACCACTACGATCAGGATCGCCGACAATGCCCAAATGGAAGTTGCCAGCTCATGAAGCAGACGCTTCAGACTGAAGGTATCTCCCTTCGGATATCCTCTCTTCTTGGAAATGAAGTAGGAACCGATCATCAGGGAGACTGCCAGGATCGCACCGGGAAGGTATCCGGCCAGGAACAGAGCTCCTACGGAAATACCACCGGCTGTGGTCGCGTAAATTACCATGTTATGAGACGGCGGAACCAGCATTCCTTCTACAGAAGAAGAAATGGTAACTGCCGTTGAAAAATCTTTGTCATAGCCTCTGTCTACCATCATGGGGATTTCCAGAGAGCCCAGAGACGCAGTATCTGCTGCTGCGGATCCGGAAATACCGCCAAAGAAGTAGGACGCTACAATGTTAACCATGGCCAGACCGCCTGTCATCCAACCAACACAGGCATCCGCCAGATTCAGAAGTTTCTCCGAAATACCACCGGATCCCATGAGAACACCCATGGTTATAAAGAATGGTACCGCCATTAGCGAGAAAGAACTGATACCCTTCACCATCTGCTGGGACAGAGTTGCCAGCGGCAGACCCTGATAAGCCAGACAAAGCAGGGAAGAGATCGCTACTGCATAAGCGATGGGGAAACGAAGGATAACCATTACCAGGAAGGAGATCAGCAAAATCGCGATCGCTGCTGTATTCACAGTTGTCATATTGCATCCTCCTTTCCGCCATAAAAACGTTCAATATCAATAACGATCCGCTCGATCTCAAAGAAGATCATTGCGATCCCGGCTAACGGGATCGGGAAATAATACCAGAATTTGGATAACCAGGGCATACTGATATAAGAACCCTTGGATCCAATGCTGATGGCATATTTCCAGCCAATGGTCAACATGATCACTGCCAGGATCAAAACTGCAATGTCTGCCACCAGATCTAAAGTGATCAGAAGTTTATTCGGCAGGTAGCGGTCAAAGGAAGTCATTCGGATGTGTGCATTCCGCTTAATGGCAAGAGATGCACTTAACACAGCCATATAGGCCATTAATGTAAGGATCAGTTCTTCCCCCCAGTTGGGTGCGGGTATCGCCGGAATATACCGGGCCAGAACGATCCAGCTGGTAATAAGGATATCGGCTGTCAGCAGTATCTTACAGATGTTCAGAAACACTGTATATACAAACTGATACACCGGCTCCACCTTGCGGAGCTTCAGGAATATATCAGGCATATGTAACCCCCGTAAAAATGTCTTTATGAAACAAAGAGCCCCGGTCCGTTTACCGGCCGAGGCTCATAGCATTTAAATTACTTACCCATATCAAGAAGCTTCTGATACAGATCTGCCAGATCGCCGGTTGCATACTGCTCTACGATAGGAGAGCAAGCTGCCTGCCATTCGGATTTATCAGATACTTCGATGATGTTACATCCTTCAGCCTTCAGCTGTTCAAGCACTTCGTTTTCCTTAGCTTCGGAAACCTCACGGCAGTGGTTGGAAGCAATTGCTCCGGCTGCTGTGATAACTTCCTGCTGTGCGGGAGTCAGCTTGTTCCAGGCATTCTCGGTGATGATCGTCATCATTGCGCCTAAGGTATGACCATCCATTGTAAGGTTGGGACCAACCTCGTCAAAGGAATTGGACTTGTAGTTTGCGGTAGGCTGCTCAGCACCATCAATGGTACCATTCTGCATGGAAGGATAGATCTCAGCCATGGAAACAGGAGAAGGTGTAGCACCAAGGTTCTCAACCATTGCAGTCATAACCGGGTCATTGGAAACACGGATCTTCATGCCGGCCATATCAGCAGGGGAAGAAATCGGCTTGTCTTCTACTGTAAAGAAATGACGGAAACCTTCTTCTCCGTAATACAGGCCCTTAACACCAAGGCCGATCTCGGTAGACTGATTCAGGAATTCCTGAGCCAGTTCGGAGTTCGCAAATTTCCAGAAATGATCTCTGTCGTTAAATGTGTAAGGAAGAGACAGAAGCGTTGCCTTATCGCATCCGAAAGAATTCAGAGCAAACGCGGAAATACGGCAAACATCAACGGTACCTGTTCCACCGATCATACCATCCAGGATATCAGCTTCTACACCGAGAACACCGCTTCCCTGAAGATCAATGGTAATGGAACCACCGGACATAGCTTCTACAGCCTCTTTAAACTTTTTATCCATAGCACCGCAAATGGTATCTTCAACGGGGTTAACCTCAGCCATTGTAAGAGTGATCGCAGGATCTCCCTTTGCGGTCTCGTTTACTGTGTACTCACCAACTGTCTCAGCTGCTGCTTCGGTTGCTGCTTCCGTTGCTGCCTCAGCTGCTGTTGTCTCGGCAGGAGCTGCCTCAGCTGCTGCCTGAGTTGTTTCTGCTGCAGGTTCTGCAGCGGGTTCTGCTGCACTAAGTCCGCAACCGGTCAGCATAGCTAAAACCATAGCAGACGCAAGTACAACGCTTAACATCTTTTTCTTCATAATAACCACCCTTTCATTTATCTGCTTCTAAGCAGAACATCGTTTGTTACGATTTCATTATAGAGGTGGTAATTCATGTCAAAAATGGGAATTTTCAAACATTTCTAGTAAAATATAAACATAATCAGATTACTGGCAGGAGGCCCGATACTCCGTAGGACTCATGTTCACAATGCGCCGGAATACTTTGGTAAAATAGTTGGAATCTTCATATCCTACCGTACGTCCTACATCTTTGATATTCACCGACTCGTCTGCCAGAAGACGTTGTGCTTCCCGGATCCGGTAACGGGTCAGGTAGCTGACGAAGCTTTCTCCGAAATGCTGTTTGAACAACTTGCAGAAGTATACTTCGGAATATCCGAAATGCTCGGCCATTACCCGCACCGAAAGATCTTCCGCATAATGCAGTTCGATATAATTACGGACAGCATCGGCTCTTGTGTTATGGAGGCCGTCGTTTTCATCCTCCGTTCTTCCAACCGGCATCGGTGCGTCCGGATCAGCCTCGGATATCCCGTCTCTTCTCCGCTCCCGGGCAATCCTTATAGCTTCTTCCACCGACAGGATCAGCTCCTGATCATCACAGGGTTTCAACAGATATTCCAGAGCATGGACCGACACCGCTTTTCTGGCATAATCAAACTCCTGGAAAGCAGTCAGAAAAATAATGCTGCAGGGTTTCTTCCAGCTACGCACGGTTTCTGCTGCCTCCAAACCGGATACTCCGGGCATTTCAATATCCAGGATCATCAGATCCGGCATTTCCTGCCTTGCCATGGCGATCACTTCACGCCCGTTGGTTGCCTGGGTTATAATGCACCGGTCCTGAAAATTCTGTCGTAATTTCCGTTCCAATACGGTACGTTCTATGATTTCATCATCTGCAATCAAAATCCGATACATTCCTTACTCCATTTCCGGCAGAGATATGGTGATCTTGGTTCCCGTTCCCGGCCAGCTTTCCACTTTCATGGTGCCGCCTGCCACCAGACTGGTCACCCTATGATAGACATTGCGCATTCCGATTCCTGTATGATCCGCATGGGGAGCATGTTTTTCTCCCAATTTCATTGATTCCAGTATATCGATGGGAATACCTATTCCGTCATCCTCTATTACAATCTCGATACATCCCAGATTGTGCGAAACTCTAAGCCACAGGCAGCCTCCGTTTTCCTTTCCCGATAGTCCGTGCACCACCGCGTTTTCTGCCAGCGGTTGTAACATAAAAGCGGGTACGCTGACCATACTGGTATCCACATCTTTCTCTACTTTCAACACAAACCGGATCCGGTCTCCGAACCGCATATGCTGAAGATACATATAATCCTTTATTACACTAAGTTCCTGGGATAAGGATACAAACTGTGCTGTCGTGTGCAGGTTATACCGGAAAATGTGGGCCAGAGAACCGGTCATGCGCTTGGTAATATCTGCCTGTTCCAGCTCTGCCATTCCGGAGATCATGTTGAGTGTATTAAACAAAAAGTGTGGATTGATCTGACTTTGAAGAAGGTCCAGCCTTGCAGTTTCCAGCTGTTTTTCCATTTCCACGCGTTCCATCTCGTCCCGATGGATCTGTTCCGTCAGTTCCAGGTTCTCAGACATGGTCTGCTTCATCTGGTTAAAAGCCGATACCAGATCACCGATCTCATCCGTATTTTCAACCTGTATGTCTTCTCCACCGAAATCTCCGGCAGTGATCCTTCGCGCATTTTCAGCGATCCTTCGCACAGGCGCAGTAACCGTCTTAGATAAGACTCTGGAGAAAATGACGGTGATCGCTACTGCCAGGACGCTAAAGAAGATCAGCAAAAAAGGAAGTCTGGAAATCAGTGGCACCTTTTGCTGATAGATCACAGAATTTTCTTCCACCGTGATCTGGATCAGTTCCTGCATGTATTGCTTCAGATAGCCTTGCATTTCTATGAGCGTATAGATCCGTTCCGTTCGGATCGTTCCGCGATCTGCATCCAACACGGATTGTCGTTGTTCCTCGTATACCGCATAAGCGCTGATGATACGCCAGGTCCTGGCATATCGTTCCGCACCGATCTCATCATACTGAAAAGGCAGCTGATTTACGGAAGATTTCATATGACGGCATGCCTCTTCATAGGTCTTCCGATTATCCGCATTCTGATTTCGCATCATGCGGTTTAAAGCAGATACCTCTGCATCAAATGCGGAATACACATTTTCACACCGGGTCAGATCGTTGAGCATTCCACCCATGAGCTGAACCGTATCGTTCACCACATATATGTTGAAGAAACCAACAAACACCATTATTAAGATCAGCGCGATGGCGTATGATCTTGTTTTTCGCTGGATCGGCAGTTGCAGCCAATATTTTCGGATCAGCCCCATATTTTTTCCCTGTAAATAGTTTAAAATCTACTATTTCCCCAACCCGTATTCCCCGTTATAATGGAGGCATCCCGGAGGGGGATCAAACTGTTTGGATTGAAAGGAGTTCCTAATGAAAAATGATCGTTGGGTTTTTTATGATACCGTTATCCCGCAGGATCAGGGAAACGGTGTAGTTCGCAGGGTTCTCGCCTACGACAAGGATGTGATGACCGTGGAAAACACCTTTGAAAAAGGAGCTGTCGGTGCATTACATTCCCATCCTCATACGCAGATCACCTATGTTCTCAGCGGTGCTTTTGAATTTACCATTGATGGTGTGAAAAAAGTCGTCCGCACAGGTGATACACTTTTGAAAACAAACGGCGTGGAGCACGGTTGTGTTTGCCTGGAAGCCGGTAAGCTTCTGGATATCTTTACACCGTATCGTGAAGATTTCGTAGAGGATTGAACTTGTATTTAGTAAAAGGAAGCCTTTTCAGGCTTCCTTTTTTATTGCATATCTGCACAATGCAATGAGCAGGATCAGATCCAGGACCAGTACCAACGCTACAGAGCTCATGCCCATGTAGATCCCGGCACTCTCAGCAATATGACCGATGACGGAGGGCATAACAATGGAACCCATGCTGGCCATGGTAAGGATAAAGCTCCAGGCCATGGAATATTTGCGGATCAGATCTCCCGTAAAGGAAACCACCGTAGGATACACCCCTGCCATGGAAAAGCCAAAGCCCATGAT
>JAIKYN010000304.1 GCA_024683155.1 Lachnospiraceae bacterium
CCGATATGGCTACAGAAATGGTTCGTTACTCGAACAACAACATCCTTGCTCAGGCAGGTCAGTCTATGCTGGCACAGGCTAATCAGTCCAACCAGGGCGTTCTCTCCTTACTGGGATAATTTCTTAGAAGGTTACGAACAATCTGCGTAAGGCTAGCCTGGTGGGGGCCCAATGTTAATCCCCGGCATAACCTAAATGAGTGAACAAGAACCCCGAGATCATTGGTCTCGGGGTTCTTCTTATGTCCATCTGTACTTAACTTTTTCGTAAATCTCCTTGACGACCTTCTTTCTCTGATGATAAACTAGCTATTGTAATGGTTAGCGTGAGCTAACTTTTATTCGTTCTTCTGGTTAGATATCTCTAACCTTGTCCAATATTGTATTGCAGGCCTATCCTGCAGAGAGGAGCTTTATGAGTATTGTGATCTTAGGCGGCAACGAGTGTATGGTCCGCCGCTACAAGGAACTGTGTGAAGAGTATGGCTGCCACGCGAAGATCTTCGCGAAGCCGGTGGCCGGATTAAGGGACAAGATCGGGGATCCGGATCTTATCGTTTTCTTTACCGGCACCATGTCCCACAAGATGCTGCACACCGCTATGGACCGGGCAAAGGGCACCGATATCAAGATCGCCCGCACCCACTCCAGTTCCATCGCTGCGCTGCGCACCATCCTGGATGAAAATGTGCTGACTGCATAATTTTGTGTTCTCTCAAACCTCCATATAAGGAAAGAGCTGTGGTAAGGAAATCCTCGCCACAGCTCTTTTTTAGGAGTAAAAACGTAAATGTCGGTAAAAGCTTCTTTATGCCAGTGCTTCGCCCAGAGCTTTGCACTCGTTTGAGGCTGCATCATCGGGTGCACCGCATGCGATAACGCCTGCGGAAACCACGTTTAATCCGGCTCCCTTTGCATCTGCTTCCCAGCTCTGCATCCAGGCACCGCCGCCCCATCCGTAGGATCCAAAGAGACCTACCTTCTTGCCGGCAAGGGCTCCCTTGATCTCATCGTACATAGGCTGAAACTCGCCTTCTTCCAGTACTTCATCCCCCATTGCAGGGCATCCTAATGCTACTGCATCAAAACCTGCGACTGCGGATGCGTTAAATTCTGCGCATGTGAGCAGGGAAACATCTGCTCCCTTTGCCTTTGCGCCTTCAGCTACCAGGTTTGCCATTGCTTCGGTATTGCCTGTGCTGCTCCAATATACAACTGCTACTTTACTCATTTTGTACCTCTTTCTGCACCTTCCCCGGTGCGTAATGTATGAAAACCCGATATGACGGTGTTTTTCCCTTTTAACAACTCACAGCCAGATCATCCAGCGTAAAGCCTCTTTTACAGTTTTTGCAGTAAATGTCGGTGCACTTTTCATACTGGCGAAAGCGTCTTTTGGCCTTCTCCTCATCGCCGTACACCTTCCAGGTCCCTACACATCGACAGTTCTTTGCCCGGTTTTCGATAAAGCCCCGTACATCCTCCGGCGGATAGCTGAGGAACAGCCCGATCTCATGGGGAAACTCCTCTTCCTGATTCAGCCTGCGGATCAGCTCTACCAGGCACGCTTCCGGCGTATCCTTTTCATAACCGGCTTTCTTCAGGATCTGTACCGCTTCTTCGCCTGTCAGATCTTCCCTTAGTTTTCCCGGACGATACAGATACAGCAGCACCCGCCCGCTCTTATAACACAGCGGGATCAGACATAATCCCTTCGGTCGCAGCATCTTGTTATAGGCCCGGATCTCTTCGTTGATGTCTGCTCTGGATTGATAATATCCGGAAAATAAACTCCCCGTTTTGATGCCCGCCAACGTAGGGGCACAGTATTGCACTACATAATCTTCTGACATATGGACCTGCCGGATGCTTATTTTGGTTAGAATATGCTAACTTACAATTCAAAAGAATGGCAGCTCTTGTAGGCTGCCGCTTCCCTCATTGGTTAGTCTTATATAACCTTGTTTGATTATAGCATGCTCTTTCGAAAAAACCAAATCCTTTTTCAAACTTTTTTTAAGTCTCACAAAGCCCGTAAAATTGACACTTTGCGCCACTGATTGATATAATGACAGCAATGGAAAAGGAGGCGGACGGGCCATGGCACACAATCACAAACAGATAAAACCTGAGTACCTGTTTCTCATCCTGTCCCTGATCCTTGGTCCCTTATATACGATCTTTATGCCCTTACTCCATCTGCCGGATGAGCTGGGGCATTTTTATCGGGTTCTCACTTTGCTACAGGGCGATCTCTTCTGCCTGCCGGATGGAGAAGCTCTTTTGCCGGTCCCGGTCCTCCCTTATCTCAGCGGAGAAGGCAGCCAGGCCATGCTCTGGAGCCATACGTCCTGGTCCTTAAATGACGCTGCGCCCACTATGGTCAGCGTGGTAAACCAATGTCTGTATCTGCCCCTTTGTTACCTGTTTCAGGTGATCGGTGTCGGCATTCCCTATCTTTTTACGCATAATTCCATCGTTCTGCTTTTTAGCGGGCGCCTTGTCAGCGGCCTTGTCTGTACCCTTCTGATCTACCAGGCCATCCGCCTTATGCCGGTTGGAAAGCATTATCTGGCGCTCCTTGCCCTGATGCCCATCAATCTGCAGGAACGGTTTTCCTTATCCGTAGACAACATCACCTTTGCCGTATGCGTTCTGCTCATCGCTCTGTGCCTGCATCTGCGCTATGAGCCTTCCGTTTCCAAAGGAAAACTGGGGCTGCTGTATGCTACCCTTCTGTTTCTTTCATCCTGCAAGGTGGTGTATTTTCTCTTAGCTCTGCTGGTCCTGCTGATCCCCTCTGATCACTTTGCGTCCAAACAAAAAGGCCATCTCCATAAGCTGTGCGCTCTGGGAATGACCTGCGTGATCTCTCTGGGATGGCTGATCTTTGCAGGCACCTATCTGGATGCCACCAAAGCTGGCGCAAATGCAGGAGAAAAGGTAGTCTATGCCCTCTCCCATCCCTTCCGCTATCTGGCCGTGATCCTGCGGACCCAGTATTACTGGATCCTGGACCGGAATTATATCAACGATACCGTCGGCAAATACCTTGGCCTCATGGATATCGAAGTCCCCACCTATGCCGTGCTGGTGTTGTATGTCCTATTGATCGCAGCTCTGTTCCTGGATTATCTGCAAAACAACAAGCGGGATATTCCCGCATCTATTCTCCTTATGGGAACGGAGCTTCTCATCGTTCTGGCGATCCTGTCCAGCCTGTACGTACAATGGACCAGCGGCGCTCCCGCCCAGATCGGCACCATCGAAGGCGTCCAGGGCCGCTACTATGCCCCCATCTTCCCTGCCTTCTTTGCAGGCGTATTGTTATTACTGCCTAAGATAAACCGTCATAACCATACAGAAAAAGATCTTTCCGGCATTCTTTGGATTCTGTTTGCAATCTTATTCCTTATGCAACTGCCCGTACTCTATCATCTCTATCATTTCGCTATGTAAACCTATCATAGAGATTCAATAAATCATACCGGATAGCCAAAAGCTACGCCATATATCTCTGCTCAAAATCCGTGACCGCCATGGGCGGCGCAATATACGTTCCCTGGAAGGTATGGCAGCCCAGCCCTTTCAGGAAATCCACCTGTTCCTGGGAAACCACGCCCTCTGTGATCACTTCGATCTGCAGCGATGCCGCCAGTTTCATGATCACCTTCAGGATCTTCTCTGCCCGTTCGGGCTGTACCGAATCATCCAAAAACTCCATATCCGTCTTGATCACATCCACCGGCAGATCCTTTAAGACATTCAGGGAGGAATAGCCCTTTCCGAAGTCGTCCATCTCTACGCAAAAGCCCTTAGCATGGAACTTGTGGATGATCTCCTGCTTTAATTCCATATCCGCCATCATGGCCGTTTCCGTGATCTCCAGATGCAGCCTTCCGGGATCGATCTGGTATTTATCCACCAGATCCGACAGGGTCTGATAGATATCCAGGAAGTAGAAGTCCTTTTGCGAGATGTTCACAGAGATGTACATCTCGTTATGCCCCTCTTCCTTCCACTTCTGAAGGAGCTGGCAGGCTCTCTCCCACACATATCTGTCCAGTGCGGCGATGCGGCCGTTCTGCTCAAAAGTTTCGATAAAGGTGCCCGGCAACAGGAAGCCTTCACTGGGATGATCCCAGCGTACCAGCGCTTCGCCGCCTTTTACCCTGCCGAAATGATCCGCCTGGGGTTGCAGATACAAAAGGAACTGGTTCAGCCGAAGGCCCTCTTCCAGTTCGCCGCTGAGTTTCTGATCCCATAACAGCTTTTGTCTTACCGTGTCGTTATAATAGGCAATCCGGTTCTGATAATCATCCTTAATGGTCTGCATGGCGATGTTGGACCGGTCAAACATAACCGATGCCGGCAGTCTTCGTTCCGATACCTCGTACACGCCGATGTGGACGATCACGGGATACTCAAGATTGTCTTCCATCTTTATGATCTGGTTGGGTCCCTCGATAAACAGGTTCTCCCGGAACCGTTCTCTTCGCATCATCAGGCCGAACTTATCACTGCCCAGCCGTCCGTAGATGGTATCTTCCGATGCATTGTCCCGCAGGGCATCGGCGATCCGGCACAGCATGGCATCCCCTGCGCTCTTGCCGAAGATGTCATTGATCAGCTTGAAGTTCTTGATATCGGAGCTGATCACCAGATAATCTCCATCCGGATCCTCCATGAGCCGCTCTTCGATGCGGCGGCAAAGATGATCCCGGTTATACAGCCCGGTCAGAGGATCGTGGGCCATGGAATACCGTTCGGTCATCAGGTTGTTCATGTAGGTGGTGCGGTCCTGTACACGGAAAAAGCTCCCCAGAAGTTTTCCCTTTTCGTACATCCGATGGAACTCAATGAACAGATAGATCCGGTTTTCGTTGGTTTCCGGATCCGTAGGGCCGTTGCAGGAGCCGCTGTACATGGCGGTGTAGCTGTCTCTGCGTAGGTCCGCCTTGGCTTTTCGAAGCCAGGGCTGCAGAAGATCTCCTACTGCTTCCAGATTTTTGGGATCGATGTGAAACCTCTCCCGGGCGATCTCGTTGATGTAGATACAGGTTTTATCTGCGTCAAAGAACAGGATGCTGTCTGCCAGATTTTCCACAATATAGCGGTGCATTCGGTTGATCAGCGCCTTGGGCTTATAGATCAGCGCCACGTAGCACAGCAGATAGCTGCCGAAGGCAAAGGATAAGATGGACAGATCGATGACCTTCTGGGTAAAGACAAACAGCGCGTCCGTTCCCAGCAGAAAGACCATGATGAAAATGACGATGAAATATTTCCGCCAGTACAGTGCCGGCGTTTTGAAAACCTTTCCCAAAAGGACCAGCAAAATAGCGGCGGACAGTATATAGGCGAAGATCAGATGGACATTGTAGAATACATATTTCAGGGTATGGAAATACTGCTCCCCATGGGACGTTACCACGGGATAGGTGGTGAATGCATGGTGAAAGAAGAGATTGAGAAACATGGAGAGAGAATCGATGGTCAGAAGGATCTTTAGAAAAGGCCGGAACACCTTCTGGGTTGACAGGGGAAATGCGGTATACTCCGTGGTAAACCGGAGCATGTAATAGATGACCCAGTTGATGGACCCGAAAAACAAGCTGTAAGCAAAGTCCGCAACCCGGATATTTTCGGTATAGGTCAGCAGAACGTTGGCGATAATGGACACAAGTGCCCAAAAAAATACAATGCGAAGGATCTTGGCGATCTTGCGCTTGCTATGGAAGGTCAGCCCCACACAGAATCCTTCCGCTATGGCAATGATGATAAATAAGATGGTATAGTAGCTTTTCATGGTCCCCTCACCTTTATCTTATTTTATCACAATCCCTGCTTTTTCAGGAAATCATCGATCACCTGGCAAAGCTCAGGGCTCAGTTCGTTGGCGATCTCCTTATCCTTGCTTTCGTAAAACTCCTTCTGTACCTGTTCCGGAACCTTCTTCTTAGGATACTGCTTCTCGATCTCCTGGTAGGCCCTGTAGGTTTCTACGAAGTAGTTCTGGGCTCTGGCGGTATTAAAGAAGGAATTGTGCAGATTCAGTCCCTGTTTGGTAAAGGTGTAATAGCTGGTTTTGGGATTGGTGATGCGGTCTTTCTGCGCCATGACGGAAGCTCCGTCGTACTCGATCATCTCGTCCTTGTTGCCGTGGGTGATGAGGACGGCGGTTCCCTGCGCAGCAGCCTTGTTGATCCCTTCTGCAGCGCTAAGGCGAGCATACTTTCCGTAGCGGAGAAACAGTTCGCTCTTTGCGATGGGCAGGAGAAAGAAGGCCATGACCTTGTTCATCTTCTGCATGGTTTCCTTCATCACCTGATAGGACTCATTAAACCCGGATAAGGAGATGGCGGCGGCAATGGGATGCCCGAAATTCAGCACTGCTGCCGTTGCAAAACCGCCCCAGCTGTGCCCCATGGTGATCACCTTTAATCCCTGAAACCGCTCCTGCTTTTCTACATAAGAAAGAGCTGCATGCAGATCCATCACCGACTGGGCCATGCCCCGGCAGTTTCTTCCCGGGCTCTTACCGCACCCCTTGATATCAAAGGTAAAGACCTGAAAGCCCTCATCCACCATGTGGAGCATGATGCTTAAGTATTCCTCATGAAAAGACCACAGGCCGTGAGTAAAGACCACCAGCCCTCTGGTATTGCCGGCTCCGTAAAGGTATCCCCGGAGGTTATATCTTCCGGAGGGAAAGGTCATCTCTTCCCGGGGGTATTTTGCCTGATAATCCGGATAGAGTTTCACCGTGGTATAAGGCGTTCCGTCGTACCGTTTAAAGATCTGACGGTACATCACCTCGGATGCTGCGATGGCTACGATGAGATACAAAAGAAAAACAGCTGCTATGATGATGAGTACAGGCATGGTAAAATCCTCCGAACAACGCAAAGCAGGGAAACTGCTTTGCTTTCATCATAAAGCAACTGTTTTTAAAAGACAAATATGGATGGGGAAAAGCTTACGCTTCTTCAAACCCCAGCTGCTCATTGACATAAGCAGTTACCGCATCGGGATCCAGGCCGTGTACGGCGCTGGCATCTGCCAGGCTCTCTGCCTGAGATGCGGGACAATAAATACAACCCATTCCGCAAGCCATCAGTGCTTCTGCTGCATCCGGGTAAGCTCTTAAGATATCGCCTACTAACATTTCCTTATTAACAGGCTCTTTGGTCATTTCTGCCATATAATACTCCTTTTCCGTCCTAAAAAGGGCGCTGCCGCGATCTGAAAATCGCTGTTGTTTCTGTTACTGTGCTATGAAGATACCATAATTATCCGCATTTCACAAGGGGGAGACATTTTCACGAAAATGTGAATTATTTAACATATTTTTTCAGAACATTGTTGATTGTGAACGGGCACGCTTTCTCCTATGATAGGGGTGTAGAAACCAATCAACACACAGGAAAGGAGCTATTCATGCAAGACAATCAAGTTGTAACTTGTGAGGAAAAAGGCCCCGTAACCGACGCCCTTCTGGCGAAGATGGATGCCTATTTCCGTACTGTCAATTATCTGTCCGCGTGCCAGCTGTATCTACTGGACAATCCTTTGCTGACCCGTCCCCTGACAGAAGCCGACATCAAGAAAAAGATCGTCGGCCACTGGGGAACTGTTCCCGGACAGAACTTTGTTTATACACACTTAAACCGCGCCATCAAGCGCTATGACCTGGATATGATCCTCTTATCCGGTCCCGGCCATGGCGGAAACTTCTACATTGCCAATACCTATGTAGAGGGAACCTACTCTGAGGTATATCCCAACATCAGCGAGGATCTGGACGGTCTGCAGAAACTCTTTAAGCAGTTCTCCTTCCCCGGCGGTGTGCCTTCCCACTGTGCGCCGGAAACCCCCGGTTCCATTAACGAAGGCGGTGAGCTGGGCTATTCCATTGCCCATGCCTTTGGTGCAGTATTCGATAATCCCGAACTGATCGCTGCCGTAACCGTTGGTGACGGTGAAGCAGAGACCGGCCCTCTGGCTACCTCCTGGCAGTCCAACAAATTCTTAAATCCCGTGACCGATGGTGCGGTTCTGCCCATCCTTCACTTAAACGGCTACAAGATCGCCAATCCCACCATCTTTGCCCGTATGAGTCATGAAGAGATCACCGATTTCTTCCACGGCTGCGGCTGGGAGCCTTACTTTGTCGAAGGCGAAGAGCCCATGGAAATGCATCGCAAGATGGCGGAAGTCATGGACACTGTCATCGAGAAGATCCAGGCGATCCAGAAGAACGCAAGGGAAAACCACGACGCTACCCGTCCCGTATGGCCCATGATCGTTCTGCGCACCCCCAAGGGCTGGACCGGTCCCAAGTTTGTAGACGGCGAGCGTGTGGAAGGCTATTGGAGAGCCCATCAGGTACCCGTTATGATGGACAAGCCGGAGCATGTACAGGTTCTCACCGACTGGCTTAAGAGCTATCATCCCGAAGAGCTCTTTACCGCAGATGGTAAGGTGCTTCCCGAGATCAAGGCTTTAACCCCTGTGGGAAATGCCCGTATCGGTGCAAATCCTCACGGAAACGGCGGCAAGCTCCTGCGCGACCTGCGCCTTCCCGATTTCCGCGACTATGCAGTAGAAGTGAAAGAGCACGGCGCAAAGGACGGCCAGGATATGACCGAACTTGGCAAGTTTATCCGTGATATCTTCAAGTTAAACGCAGACAGCCATAACTTCCGTATCTTCGGACCGGACGAGACCAACTCCAACCGTCTGAATGCGGTATTTGAAGTCGAAAACAGAGGCTGGAATTCCGAGACACTGGATATCGATGATCATCTGGCATCCGACGGTCGTGTAATGGATTCCATGCTTTCCGAGCATATGTGCGAAGGCTGGCTGGAAGGTTATCTGTTAACCGGTCGTCACGGATTCTTTGCTACGTATGAAGCATTTGCACGTATCATCGATTCCATGGCTGCACAGCATGCAAAGTGGTTAAAGGTTTGCAACCAGCTGCCCTGGAGAGAAGAGATCGCATCCCTGAACCTGATCATGGCTTCCACGGTATGGCAGCAGGATCACAACGGTTTTACCCATCAGGATCCCGGTTTCATGGATCATATCGCTAATAAGAAGGCAGACGTGGTTCGTCTGTATCTGCCTCCGGATAGCAATTGTCTGTTATCCACCTTTGATCACTGTATCCGCAGCCGTAACTACGTTAACGTGATCGTTGCCAGCAAGCATCCCCGTCCCCAGTGGCTGACCATGGAAGAAGCGGTGAAGCATTGTACACAGGGTATCAGTATCTGGGAGTGGGCAAGTAACGACCAGGGCCAGGAGCCTGACATTGTCTTCGCTTCTGCCGGCGAGACTCCTACCTTAGAAGCACTGGCTGCCGTTTCCATCCTGAATAAGGAACTGCCTGACATCAAGATCCGTTTCATCAACGTTGTGGATCTGTTCAAGCTGCAGCCTTCCACGGAGCATCCTCACGGTCTGACCGATGCAGAGTACGATATCCTCTTTACCAAGGATAAGCCGGTACTGTTTAACTTCCACGGCTATGCGACTCTGATCCACGAGCTGACCTATCGCAGACACAATAACCGTCTCATGCATGTACGCGGTTACAAGGAAGAGGGTACCATTACCACTCCCTTCGATGTACGTGTTCAGAACGATATCGATCGGTTCCATCTGGTTATGGAAGCCATCAAGTTCCTGCCTCAGCTGGGTAACCGTGGCGCTTATCTGTATCAGAAGATGAGCGACAAACTGGTAGAGCACAAGCAGTACATCCATGAAGTAGGTCTGGATCTTCCGGAAGTTGCTGAATGGAAGTGGAGCGATAACCGCGGCTGATCGTAAAAATACAAACGGCTTTCGTGATTTTATTGGTCACGAAAGCCGTTTTTTCGTTGTTATCCTTTTTCGCAAAGGCGTTATTTTTTATACCGGGTCAGCCCATACTTTCCTCCAAGCCAGATGCAGGAAGCCGTTTCCTCCATACACTTGACTTCGTTATCCGCAAGACCGTTTTCCTGTTTGATCAACGTTCCTTCCAGCTTCCCGTCGGTCATGGAAAACAGTCGCTGGGGAGAATCCAGCACCATCACACCGTCCGACTCTGTGGTGATCCACAGTCTGCCAAGGGAATCTTTAAAGAGGTAGCGAACTTTCATGCCGGGCAATCCGTTTTCTGCATCCCAGGTCCGGGTGATCTCCCAGTGATCCTCCTTTTTTTCCGCAAGGCAAAGCCCCCCGTACACCATCTGGCCACTACCGATCAGTACCTGCTCCTCGGAAAGGGGCAGGATCGCATTGATATAGCGGTGCTGAATACCGTCCTGCGTGGACAGATACTTCCAGCCATCCTGCTTGCGGATACTGATACCACCCTGATCTGCCGCCAGATAGGAGCCAAACCACAGCTCCTCTCCTACCGGGACGATCACCTGCACCACTTCTTCGATCAGACCGTTTTCCGTGGTATAGGTCTCCTGAACGGTCCAGTGATCCCCTTCTTTTATGAGAAAAACTGCTCCTTCCTGCATTCCTGCGATCAGTCCTTCCTCTGTCACAAGAAGAGCATTTACACGTCCTCCCGGGATCTCGGGTGCTTCCATGCGAAACCGTTCCGTTCCATCCGGATCAAACGCGCATAATCCCTTATCATGTCCTGCCCAGATCATTTTGTCAGCCGTCTGTGCAAAAGCTGCCGCATAGATCATTTCAATATCACTGTCCAGTTTGCGAAGGGTTTCGCCGCTTTCCGGATCTAACAGATAAACTCCCTCCGGAGTTCCGACCCACAGTTTTTCTCCGTCATCAAAGAGGGCGGAGATCTCCTGCCCCGGTAAAAACACCGTAAGGTTCTCCATGATGTGTGCTTCCGGCTCCTGGAGATTCCGATTATAAAAGATCCCCACCAGGATCAGCAGGATCAAAAAAGCCAGGATATAGCCTGATATTTTCCGTTTCACTTTACCAATTTCCCCTCTTCCATCCGCAGATGTCTTTCGCAGAGCATCTCTGCTTCCTGCCTGCTATGGGTCACAAACAAAATGGCACTATGTCCCTCGCAGAGTTTTTTAACCTTTTCCAGGATCCGGAATCTTGCTTCTTTGTCCAGATTGGAAAAAGGCTCATCCAAAAGCAGCAGCCTTTTTTCACAGGCGATGGCTCTGGCTATGGCTGCCCGTCTGGCCTGTCCTCCCGACACCTGGTAGGGATAGCGTTGTAACAGTTCCCCGATTTCCAGGATATCCGCCAGGAAAGCAGCCTGCTCCTTACGTTTTCCTTTTTCCTTATAGGGAGAGCCAAAGAGGATATTCTCCTCAATGGTCATGTGATCCCACAAAAGGGAATCCTGAAACACCATGGATACCTGCCTTAAATGGGGATCTTCGGAAAGGGTCTTTCCATCCATGAGGATCTCCCCCTCATCCGGCATCACAAGCCCTGCGATCATCTTAAGAAGGGTGGTTTTTCCACAGCCGCTTTCCCCCTGTACGGAGACCCTCTCCAGGTCCGTCAGGGAAAAGGACAGATCCGAAACCGCATTCCGGTCCTCATATTGTTTTGTCAGATGCTTTACTTCCAGCATGGCCATGTCCTTTCACAGCAAAATATAAAAGGCTCATACACAAAAGGCAGCAGATCACCTGCAACAGGCAGAATCCTGCCACCGTCTCCGAAGCCCCATAGTGAAGATAGTTGTATATCTTAACCGACAGAGGCTCTTTCCCCGGCGGCATGAGCATCAGCGCACATCCTACATCGCCCAGAGTAAGGAGGAATACCACAATGGCAGAAATACAAAGCCCCGGGTACATCATAGGAAGCTTTACCCGGAAAAAAGCCTGCCCTTTCCGGCTCTCCAAAAGCCTTGCCGCCAGGATCTTATCCCGGTCCATCCGCATATAACAGCCAAACTGGATCAGGGCCGAAAAAGGCAGATAGCGGATCGCCATTCCGATGGCCGGCATCGCCAGATGGTTCCGAAGAAAGGCAAGGGGTGTATCGCTGAAAAACTTTAATACGCCGATCCCGGATAATACTCCCGGTATGGAAAGAGGTAACAACGTCAGGATCCAAAGGATCACTGCGTAGTTGTTTTTCCCCTTTTCAGGACGCTCCGACAGGATCAGCGCCATCCCCGCCCCAATGGGCGTTAACAGGATAACCGCCAGGATCCCCGTCACCATGGAATGAAACATCTCTTCCCAGGCCGGCACAAACTCGGCCGCCATCTCCTTTATAAAAGGCAGCAACGACAGGATGGGTAACAGGATCTGCAGAAACAAGATCCCTACTCCCAAATAGCAAAGTCCCTTCATAAGCGGAGAATGGTTGGGATGAACTTCTTCCCCCGCTGCCATGGGCCTTTTTACATTCCTTAGGGGAAACACTCCTAACAAAAGCACCGCAACGGATATCGCCATCATAGGAATGGCAAGCTGCAGGGAACAGGCACTGTTTCCCATGGCGGAATAATCCGAAAAGATCTCCATGGCATAGACATTCACCTGAAAGAGAGACGGAATGGAATAATCCGTAACGGACAGGATAAAGATCACCGCGCCCATCGCCAGCAGATAGGGCAATTGCCGGGGCAGGATGATCTGGAAATAAACAAGATCCGCATCCTTCATCAGAAGGGCTGCTTTCCATTCTCTGCCATCTGCCTGCTCCAGAGAGATCAGGGCGATGGCTACGGCAAAGGGCAGATAGGCCATGGTTTCCACCAGGATACAGGGAAGTAAACCCGCCATGGGAACACTTAAAAAAGACGGGATCCACCTTCCGAAAAAGCGGATCAGATTCATATAGGTAAGTGCATAAATGTAGGAAGGGAGCGGTGCCAGGATCATAAAAAACCAGCGCAGCATCTTCTTTTTCGGAAAATGCAGAAAAAGCCCCAAAGCCGCAAAAACAGCTATGAGGCAACACAGAAGGAAAGAGCCTGCTGCAATCTCTGCAGATTGCAGCAAAAGCCCCCATCTTCTCTCATTCATGACCGGCATTTTCGCCCCCTGTCCGGATAACAACAGCCAGATTGGCGGTAATAAGGCCGGGATCATATACAGTGCGATCCGCGTTTTTTTCATGCCTTTAAGAGGCTCTCTGTGATCTTACCAAGTTCCTCTGAAGAGCAGGCCGACATCACATAGCCGTCCTTTGCCTGAAAGATCTTCCACATCTGGATATCGCTGCGGATAAAACAGATACGGTCTGACAAAAAGCCCTCTTCACCGGGATAAACAGCTGCCAGAGCTTCCATTGCTTCTGCATAGGAAAGGGTAAAGATCAGCCGTTTGCCTTCCAGGGTTAAGGCTCCGTTTTCATCCAAAACGCCGCAGGCATTCAGTTCCTTCATGCTCTTTTCAGAATCTGCCGGAGGATCCATACTGAACGCATATGCCATAAAAGGCAGGGCAAAACGCATATCCCCGGACTGTGACAGGCGGTTAAATTCCTGCTCCATAGCCTGCTTCACATTCGGGATATCCTGCTCAACGACATTGCCGGCAAGGAGTGCTTCCATGCGTTCTCTTCTTGCATGATCCGCAAGGGCTATAAGGCCCATTACCCCCTCCTTACTGATCTTAAAGGCTCCGCCGCTTTCGCTTAAGACACCTTTTACAGGAAACAGTGCCAGAAGGTCACTTAAAGCTTTCTCCAGATTCATACCGGTAAGGAGAGAGTCCTTGTCGATCTCATTGACATATACCGCAGAGGATCCCTTCACAAACAAAGATCCGGTGATCAGTTTCTCATATTGAAAAGGCTTGATGGTGATACCGATGGCAGTATCCGGCGCAGCGATCACCGAAAGCAGCTCCTTCCCATCCTCCGTCAGCCCCTCTGCCGGGGCAGAGGCCGTATTGTAAAACTGTTTTCCCAGTTC
>JAIKYN010000329.1 GCA_024683155.1 Lachnospiraceae bacterium
TGATATACATTACGGATACCGATGCCGGTATGATCCGCATGGGGTGCATGTTTTTCTCCCAGGCGCATGGATGCCAGCGCTTCCGAGGGGATTCCCACGCCATCATCCTCCACCACGATCTCGATACAGCCCAGAGAACGCATCACGCAAAGCCATACGCAGCCACCGTTTTCCTTGCCCGACAATCCGTGTACCACTGCATTCTCCACCAGCGGTTGCAGCATCAGAGCCGGAACACTGATGGTACTGGTATCCACATCCTCCTCCACTTTCATGGAGAAACGGATCCGCTCGCCGAAACGCATATGTTGCAGATACATGTAGTCCTGAATAACGCTGAGCTCCTGGGACAGGGATACAAACTGGCTGTTGGTATGAAGATTGTACCGGAAAATGTGGGCCAGCGAACCGGTCATCCGCTTGGTGGTATCGGCCTGCTCCAGCTCCGCCATTCCGGAGATCATATTTAAGGTATTAAACAGGAAATGGGGATTGATCTGGCTTTGCAGAAGGTCCAGCCTGGCGGTTTCCAGCTGCTTCTCCATTTCCACTTTTTCCATTTCATCCCGGTGGATCTGTTCCGTCAGCTCCAGGTTCTCTGCCATGGCCTTCTTCATCTGATTAAAGGTCGTGACCAGTTCCCCGATCTCATCCTGGTTCCCCACCTGCACATCTTCTCCGCTGAAATCCCCTGCCGTCAGCCGGCGGGCATTTTCTGCGATCTTGCGCACCGGAGCCGTAACGGTTGTGGATAAAAGTCTGGAGAACAGTAAGGTTATGGAAAGTGCCAGGATACTGAAGAATATAAGCAGGTACGGAAGTCTGGAGATCAACGGGAGTTTTTCCTGATAGGTCACGGAGCTTTCCTCCACGGTGATCTGGATCAGTTCCTGCATGTACTGGTTCAGATACCCCTGCATATCGATCAGGGTGTAGATCCGCTCGGTACGGATGGTTCCGCGATCCGCATCCAGAACGGACTGACGCTGTTCTTCATACACCGCATAGGCGCTGATGATCCTCCAGGTGCGGGCATAACGCTCTGCACCAATCTCATCGTACTGAAAGGGAAGGCGGTTGACAGAGGCTCGCATATGAACGCAGGCATCTTCGTAGGCCACACGGTTTTCATCGGTCTGATTGCGCAGCAGGCGGTTAAAAGCGGATACTTCCGCACGAAAAGCGGAATACACATTTTCGCAGCGGGTCAGATCGTTTAATACGCCGCCCATGCTCTGCACGGTATCGTTCACCACATACAGGTTGAAGATACCCACAAAGGCCATGATCAGGATCAAAGCGATGGCATATGCTCTTGTTTTTCGCTGGATCGGCAATTGCAGCCAGTACTTCCGGATTGGATTCATAAGTTGTTTTCCTGCAAATGGTTTAGAATCTACTATTTCCCCCGCCTGCGTTCCCCGTTATAATGAAGGCATCCCGGAGGGGGATCAAATTGTTTGGATTGAAAGGAGTTCCTATGAAAAACGATCGTTGGGTATTTTATGATACCGTTATCCCGCAGGATCAGGGAAACGGTGTGGTTCGCAGGGTTCTCGCCTACGACAAGGATGTAATGACCGTAGAAAACACCTTTGAAAAGGGGGCTGTCGGCGCATTACATTCCCATCCTCATACACAGATCACCTATGTCCTCAGCGGTGCTTTTGAATTTACCATTGACGGTGTGAAAAAAGTTGTCCGCACAGGTGATACGCTTTTGAAAACAAACGGCGTGGAACACGGCTGTGTTTGCCTGGAAGCCGGAAAGCTTCTGGATATCTTTACACCGTATCGTGAAGATTTCGTAGAGGATTGAACTTGTATTTAGTAAAAGGAAGCCTTTTCAGGCTTCCTTTTTTATTGCATATCTGCACAATGCAATGAGCAGGATCAGATCCAGGACCATTACCACCGCTACAGAGCTCATGCCCATGTAGATCCCGGCACTCTCGGCAATATGACCGATAACGGAGGGCATAACAATGGAACCCATGCTGGCCATGGTAAGGATAAAGCTCCAGGCCATGGAATATTTGCGGATCAGATCTCCCGTAAAGGAAACCACCGTAGGATACACCCCTGCCATGGAAAAGCCAAAGCCCATGATGCAGACGATGATCAGAGCCGTATTTCTTGCAAACAGCAGGGCAACGAAAAAGATCAGAATGCCTGCTCCCATAATGGGCAGAAGTTTTCTCTTATCCATCCTTGTGGATAAATATGCAGTTGTCAGTCTTCCTGCCATGATCATGATCCAGAGAACACTGGCCGTGATCTGGGAAAGTCCTTCGCTGATAAACCCGGTATCTTCAAAGTAGGTCACCATCCAACCGATGACGCCCTGCTCGGTACACAAATAGAAGAACAAAGAAAAAACAACCAGCCAGAACAGCTTTTCTTTCAGGAAGTTCAGGCTTTTATCCTTTATGATGGCTTCGCCGCTCTCTTCTTTGCTTGCTTTCAGATCCTCCGGATCGGGGATCAGGGCATAGATGAGGAAGCTGAGAATGCCTGCTGCCAGCATGAAAATAATGGCCCACACGTAGCGCTTGGAACCGCCGGAGGTAATGCACATTAAGATCAGTGGGAACAGGAAGGCTCCCAGGGAAAACATGGCGTGGAGACCGTTTAATGCAGATGCCTGACCGGGTGCCAGATCGTTCACCACCGCATTACAGAAATTACTGGTCGCGCCTCTGGCAAAGCCTGTAAGGAAAAAGGCTGCCGCGATCATAAAGTTATTGTTGCCAACTAAAAGCAGCAGAAATGCAATGGGGAAAAAGCAGTTAAAGCAAAGAACGCCTTTTTTTCTTCCCACAGCCACTGCCACCGGTCCCGCCAGAAAGCTGGACAGGAGATTTCCAATGGAATGCAGGGAAACCAGCAGTCCCGCAAATACATAATCCAGTCCTCTGGCATCCCGAATATAAGGGAGTAACGAACCTATGGAAAGTGCCAGCATTCCGTTTAATACGAAAACACTGTAACAGGATTGAAGCTGCCGTTTTGCCCGGCTTGATAATGATCTGTACATAAAATCCACCCAATTTTACCTTTCTTCATGGATAGTCTAGCCCACCTCTTCCATAAAAGAAAGGGAAAATCCGATGTTTTAAGGGGAATTTTTAATCCTCAAAATCAATGGTCAGGCCTTCACAGTTCTCCTGTGCCCTCCGGCACATCTTCCGAAGGTTCTTCATGTATTTTTCCATACACACCTGTGCTTCCGTGTAGTTGCGGAAGATCAGATGCCATCCTTTTCCCTGCTCCGTTAATACATCATACAGAGCATCCAGGTTTTCGCCGTAATAATCCGGCAACGGAAGGATCTCTTCCAGTAATCCCTGAAAATCATCGGCACTGTATACGCCGTTCATATCGATCACAAAAGTCTGTGTTTCTTTCATCATCATTCCACCGGTCCGTTTTCATCGTAAAGCTGTTCAAAGGATTCGTAATGATCCTCAGTATAATAGATATTTCCTTCGGTATCAAAAATGATCCGTTTGGCGCCGCGGCTGCTTTTTCCCAGAGTATCTATATCGCATTCCGTATAGTCGCCATCTTCCGGAAGAAGGCCTTCATAATTCCCGAAATGATCCCCACCGATCGCTTTCCCCGGTGCGTATTTTTCCACGGAACCGCCTTCCCATCCCAGTTTTTTAGCTTCTTTTTTGGTGATATAGTTGTCCGGAAGCTCTCCGTATTGATGGATGTACAGTGCAACTTCTTCCTTGGAGTTGTAGGTACCTGCCTTATCCAGATACGCCCGGGAGGGATCTTCTTCATTATCTTCTGTTTCTGCCGCCTGTGCTACGGTTTCGGTCTCTTTAGACTGCCCTTCATTTCCTGCAGTCTCTGCGGTCTGCCCTTCATTTTCTGCAAGGTTCGCAGGCTCTGCCACCGAAATCGCTTCGCTCTCCTCCACCAGCTGCAGTTCGGTATCTGCTTCTACAGGCTGCGATATACCGTTCCCGGGGCGAAGCGTAATAAACAGGATCAGTACCACTGCAATGAGCAGCACGATCCCCGTCCATTTATTTCTGTTTTTCATGGTCTGTATGCCTCTTCTCTGTATAGGATCCTTTTAGCTAAGTATACTTTTTTCACATCCTTGTAAGCAAGTCTTCCACCGTCTTTTTCCTGCCGGCTGTACAGGCATCAAGCCTATACTTTTCTGACGGTTTCCTTTATAATGTATAAGTACGTCACAGGGAGGTTACCATTGAAAACATCCATATATTTTAAAAAATCCCTTAGCCTGGGAATTACGCTGGGTCTTTGTGTATGTCTGGCCGGATGCGGTGC
>JAIKYN010000351.1 GCA_024683155.1 Lachnospiraceae bacterium
TTCCCCTTTAACAATAATTACGACCTGTATTTTGTGGGAGAGGACACCGCATTTATCCTGTCTTCCTACGGGATCTATGTGGTCAGCGTATCGGATATGCTGGAAGATCGCATAGAGGATTATCGTCTCTATACCATTGCCAACGGACTTCCGGCCATTCCCACCTCCAATTCCTACAGCGCACAGGACTGGGAAGGAGATCTGTATGTTGCATCCAGGACCGGACTGGTCCATGTGGACACCGGTGAATTTCTGGCAGCGCCGGAAGGTGTAAAACTGGAGCTGAGTGCGATCTATTGCGATAATGAACGACTCTTTCCCGATGAGAACGGTACTTATACCATTCCCTCCAACGTACGGCGTATCCAGATAAGGCCGGCGGTACTGGATTATACCATGGCCAATCCCATGGTGCGTCTGTATCTGGAAAACAGTGACGATGAAGGGATCCGGACGGAAAAAAGCAAGCTGACTACGCTGGAATATACCTATCTGGAATACGGAGATTATTATCTTCACCTGCAGATCCTGGATGATAAATCGGATCAGGTGCTGCAGGAAGCAGTGTACCATATCATTAAGAAACCGGAATTTTTTGAACTTGCTGTAACCAAACTGCTGGTACTGGTGCTCTTTGCGGTACTGGCCGGAATCTTTGTATGGCGTGTTATGACAGGGACCGTCATCCGCAGGCAGTATGATCAGATCCGTAAAGCCAAAGAAGAAGCGGAACGGGCCAATTCCGCCAAGTCCCGGTTCCTTGCCAATATGTCCCATGAGATCCGTACACCTATCAATACCATCATGGGTATGGATGAGATGTTACTCCGGGAAGATGCCACAGGCGTTCCCAAGGAGTATTTCCTGTCGGTGGTCAATTATGCACTGGATATCCGGGGGGCTTCGGAATCCCTTCTGGGCCTTATTAATGACCTGCTGGATATTTCCAAGATCGAATCCGGTAAGATGCACCTGGTGGAGCAGGAATATGATCCCCAGGAGATCCTGCGATCCATCGTATCCATGATCCGGATCCGAAGCGCGGAAAAGGACCTGACCTTCGATCTGGATATTGATGAGACCATTCCTAAGCGAATGTACGGTGATTCGGGGAAGATTAAACAGATCGTATTAAACCTCCTGACCAATGCGGTCAAGTATACCGATGTAGGAGGCTTTACCTTAAGGGTACTGGTAGAAGAGAAAACCAATGATACCTGTAAACTGCGGATTTCCGTTAAGGATACGGGAATCGGAGTAAAAGAGGAAGACCTGGATAAATTGTTTACCGCTTATGAGCGTCTGGATGAGGAACGCAACAGCGGGATCCAGGGAACCGGACTGGGTCTGGATATATCCAGACGTTTTGCGGAACTTATGAATGGTTCCCTGTGGTGTGAAAGTACTTATGGAGAGGGTTCCGAATTTATCTTTACCGTGGAACAGAAGATCATTGACCGGGCCGGTATCGGTATTTTTGTAGAGCATGACGACAAGATGGCCAAAGGCCCTTATATCCCGCAGTTTGTAGCACCCGATGCCGAGATCCTGGTAGTGGATGATAATCCCATGAACCTGTCCGTCATCAAGGGACTGTTAAAAGCGACCAAGATGTTCGTGACCACGGCAGAAAGCGGAGAAGAGTGCCTGGAGAAGATCAAGTACAGCAAATTCAATGTGGTCCTGCTGGATCATATGATGCCGGGAATGGACGGTGTGGAAACCATGGCACGTATCCGGGAGACCCATCCGGACCTTCCGGTATATGCCTTAACAGCGAACTCTACCGCCGGGGAAGAGTTCTATATATCCAAAGGATTCAACGGATATCTGGCGAAGCCCATTGATTCCGTGACCCTGGAAAAGACCATCCTGAAGCACCTGCCGAAGGAGATCGTCATGACCACTGCTGAGGAAGTGCAGATGGAAGATCTTACGGAGATACCGGAAGAGATGAAGTGGATCTACGACGTGGATACCATTTCCGTGGAAGATGGTATTAAGAATTCCGGCGGCATCTCCTCCTATCTGTTCTCACTGCAGTTATTCTATGACACCATCGATACCACGGCCCAGGTCATTGAAGATGCGTATAAGAAAGATGATATCCGTCTGTATACCGTAAAGGTGCATGCACTGAAAACCTCCTGCCGGATCATCGGTGATCTGACATTGTCCAAGCAGGCAGAAAAACTGGAAGAAGCCGGCAATAAGAAGGATACACGGTATATCGAGGAACATACCGGAGCATTTCTTCGGGATTATCTTGCCTATAAGGAGAAGTTTGCTTCCCTGGAACAGAAGGCGGATGATGAAGGCAAGGAACCCATTCCGGAAGAGGAACTGAAGGATGCATATGCGGCTTTGAAAGAAGTGGTTCCCCAGATGGATTATGATGCAGTGGAAATGATCCTGGATCAGCTGCAGGGGTATCGCCTGCCGGAGGAAGATAAGGAGAAGATAGCAGAGCTGTCCAGGCTCCTTAAGGCATTTGAATGGGATAAAATGGAACAGTTAACGGATAAATTATGAGAGAGGACTTATTATGTCGGACAATCGAGTATTGATGACGGGACACAAGGAGACGTTCCTGGCCAGAGTGCTGGTGAAAAAATTACAGGATGCCGGATTGGACTGTGTCTTCGTGCCCTGGACGGTGGATTCCATCAATCAGGCCTGGGAGGGTACGGGTCTGGTGATCCTTTATATGGATGAAGGAGAACAGCCTGCCCAGGATGTCCTTCATTTCCTGACGGATAAAATGGGAGAGGAAGATCTCCATCTGGTCACGGTAGGAGAAAAGGAAGAAGTGGAGTATGTTGCATCCCACTTCAGCGAAGATATGCTGTATCGCTCATTTATCCGGCCCATTGATAACGAAGAGTTCGTGAAAACCGTAACGGAACATATGAAGCAACTGGCCCGGGGAGAGTTTAAAAGAAGCATCCTGGTGGTGGATGATGATGCCAACTATCTGGGACTGGTACGGGAATGGCTGAAGGGAACTTATAAGGTATCCATGGTCAATTCCGGATTGCAGGCCATTAAGTTTCTGGCAAAAAACAAAGTGGATCTCATTTTGCTGGATCATGAGATGCCGGTAACTTCCGGACCTCAGGTACTGGAGATGCTGCGAAGCGAAGAGGAAACAAAGAACATACCGGTCATCTTTCTTACGGGTAAAAGCGATAAGGAAAGTGTTATGGCGGTAGTTGCCTTAAAACCGGAAGGATATTTTCTTAAGAGTATCGGCAGAGAGGAACTTCTGGAGAAGATCAACGAGTTTTTCATTTTACACAGATAAACGGCAGGCTGTTTCCGGTAAAAGGAAATCAATGCAGGGAGTAAGATATGTATCAACTGATTCGAAATCACCAACTGAATATCATGCTGTTTTTGTGCGGAGCATGTGCGGTGATCGCTTTTTTCGTTCTGGTAACGGGAAGCATGAGCAGACGGCGAAGAGCCAGCCTGTTTCTGGTGGAGTTTGGAGCAACCATGCTTTTGACCTTCGACCGCTTCGCCTATCTGTTTCGCGGAGATGTAAGCAACCTGGGCTACTGGATGGTGCGGATCAGTAACTTCCTGGTATTTTTCCTGACCCTGGCCACGCTTATGGCCTTTAATTTCTATATGGGAGATCTGCTGACCCATGAAGGACAGGTGGAATCTCTTCCCAAACGGCTGACGGCCTGCAATATCATTCTGATCCTGGGAATGGCCATGGTGGTTATTTCCCAGTTTACCGGCTTTTATTATACCTTCGATGCGACAAACCACTATGAGAGAGGACCTGGCTTCATCTATTGCCACGTATTTCCCATACTGGTCATTCTCATTCAGCTGACGGTGACGGTACAGTACGGTAAAAAATTAAATCCCGGCATATGGACCTCCATTTTACTGTTTTCCATCTTCCCCATGGTAGCTTCCATTGCTCAGGTTTTCCTGTACGGCATTTCCCTGACCAACATGACCATTGTGGCCATGGGTGTACTGTTGTATGTATTTTCCCTGCTGGATATCAATCAAACCGTAAAGAAAGCCCATGCGCAGGAAGTGGAATCTCTGAAGGAGCGGCAGCAGAGCATGAGCCGCCTTTTTGAACAGACAGCAACGGCCCTGGCAGAAGCCATTGATGCCGGTAAAACACACACCCAGGGACATTCTTCCCGTGTGGCACAATATTCCAGAGAAATCGCCCGCCTTAGCGGTAAAAGCGAAGAATCCTGCGAAAAGGTTTATTTTTCCGCCCTGCTCCATGACGTGGGAATGATCGGTATCCCCGATGCGGTGCTGGATAAAAAAGGAGAGCTGTCCGAAGAGGAACAGAAGATCTACGAAGAACATACGGTGGACGGAGAAAAGATCCTTTCCGGTATCCGTGAATATGAATATATCAGCGTGGGAGCCCATTATCATCACGAAAACTATGATGGAAGCGGTTATCCCGATCATCTGAAAGGAACGGAGATCCCGGAGATCGCCCGGATCATTGCGGTAGCGGATGAATATGATACCATGACCTCCGGCGGAGCTTACAAGAGTCCGCTTCCTCAGGCCCGTGTGCGGGAGGAGTTTGTCAAAGAAGCAGGACTTCGTTATGATCCTGTGTATGCCCGGGCCATGGTGCAGATGATCGACAACGATCCCGGGTATCAGATGTGTTATACCGGGGAGAATAAGGAAGCAGAGATCCGCAGAGAATTAAGCTGTGAGGCATATCGCAGCGATATTTCCAACGGATTCCCCATTACCGAAAAGGTGTGCCGTCTGTTCTTTAAATACGAACCCACAAAGAAGGAGGGAGAGGAATACTGTATTCCTTCCATTATCCTCTTTGATTCCTTAGATGGCCGTGTCCATACCACGGAGCAGATGATCCGCGACAACAATTATACGGAATTCGGCGAAGTATGGCTGGATGGTCATTTTATCTGTACCAGAGCCAGAAATATGGAAGTGACTCAGGCAGATAAAACGGCCGGAAACCGGGTGGTTCGTGCGGTAAGGCTGCTGCAGGGAGTAACCTATGAAGTGGAAGCGGGAAAATTCGGGGATCACGTTCGACTGAAGATCAGCGGAGGCAATGAGCAGATCCAGGTGATCGCAGCACTCCCGGATACCAATCGCTATACCTATATGGCTCTTACCGGAGAAAACTGTCATATTACCGATATCGATCTGCAGGAAACGGTGCAGATCCTGAAAGAGGGGGATATTCCCCGGATCGCGGAAGAGATCACCTATCTGGAACGGCTGGAGTCCGACATCAAGAACGTGCAGATCGACGGAAAGCGCGCTGCCTATACCGATGCCGTTACCCTGCGGGACGGCATGCGATTGTTCTTCCACACCATGAGTCTTCCCACGGCCAATCTGGTATGGCACTGCCCGTATATTGTGCTGTTCCAGGGACAGGAAAAGAAAGTGGAAGGAGAGGGCTACCGGGAACTGGTACTGATCCGTCTGGACGGAGAGATCGAGGAAACCGAGGACTTTACGGATAACCGCATGCTGGTGACCAAGGATGCATCTTTTGAAAGCTGGGATACCTGGAAACAGAAGAACCGGAAAGGAATGGAATGTATGGTGGAATTTAGGAGAAAAGGAAATAAGATCATCGTTTCCACCACCAATGCCGGCGTGACCATTAAAAATACCACGACCCTGGATAAGAACGGGGGAGAGGTGTATGTAAGCCTTACGGGAGATCGCTGTGCTCTGACGGATATCCGTCTGATCTGATCCGGCTTTAGTTTGTCAAAAACAGAAAAATATACATTGACATCCATGAAGAACGGATGGTAATCTAATACACAAGTTAATAGTTTAAACCGATGAAGCGGAGATAACGGCTATGATGCCTTTACAGAGAGCCTGTGATGGTGAGAATCAGGTGGGAAACAAGTAGTCAAATGGACCGCAGAGGGCGCAGTCAAAGGAAACGATCTTCCGAGTATTCTGCGACGTTGCAGGCAGACGTCATTTGCCGGAGATATGAAGGTATCTCGCTAAGCGCACGGATCATACCGTGAATTCAAGGTGGCACCGCGGATAAAGTTTATTCGTCCTTGACAGACACTACATCTGTCAAGGACTTTTTTTATGCCCGGAGGAACAAATATGCAGATCAAACCTACACTGGAAGAGATTCAGACCATTGCCGCTACGGGAACCTATAAGGCTGCTCCCATCAGTTGTGAGATCCTGTCGGATTTTATCACTCCCATCGAAGCCATGCGGATCTTAAAGAACGTATCCACCCACTGCTACATGCTGGAATCCGCAGTAGCCAATGAGACATGGGGACGTTACACCTTCCTGGGATACGATCCCAAATTAAACATTACCTGTCTGGACGGGGAATTACAGATCGATAATCTCCATGTACACACCGATCATCCTTCGGATTTCCTCCGGCAGATCCTGGATGATTACAAGAGCCCCTCTTTTCCCGGATTACCCTCCTTTACCGGAGGCCTGGTGGGATATTTTTCATACGACTTCTTAGGCTACAGCGAACCTACGGTACGCTGCAAGGTGGAAGATTCCGAAGCTTTTAAGGATGTGGACCTTATGCTGTTTGATAAGGTGATCTGTTTTGATCATTTAAAACAGAAGATCATTCTCATTGCCAACATGATGCTGGATGAACCGGAGACCGGTTACAATAAGGCATGCCTGGAATTAAAGCAGATGAGGGATCTGCTCCTGCACGGAGAAAAGAAACAGGAGGCGCCCGGGAAGCTGCTGGGAGAAGTGACTCCCCTGTTTAATAAAGAACAGTTTTGCTCCATGGTGGAAAAAGCCAAGCATCACATCAAGGAAGGGGATATCTTCCAGATCGTGTTATCCAACCGGCTCAGCGCCCCCTTCGAAGGAAGCCTGCTTAATACCTACCGGATCCTGCGGACCATGAACCCTTCCCCTTATATGTTCTATTTTTCGGGAACGGATGTGGAAGTGGCAGGTGCTTCTCCGGAGACACTGGTGAAATTAGAGGACGGCGTGGTACACACCTTCCCTCTGGCAGGGACCAGACCCAGAGGAAAGACCCAGGAAGAGGATGCAGCGCTGGAAAAAGAACTGCTGGCGGATGAAAAGGAACTGGCAGAACACAACATGCTGGTGGACCTGGGACGAAACGATCTGGGGAAGATCAGCCGGTTCGGTTCCGTGGCAGTGGAAAAGCTGCATTCCATCGAACGTTATTCCCACGTCATGCACATCGGATCCACGGTAAGAGGAGAGATCCGGGAAGATAAGGATGCCCTGGATGCCATTGAAGCAGTGCTTCCCGCAGGTACCTTGTCGGGAGCACCCAAGATCCGTGCCTGCCAGCTCATCGGTGCACTGGAAAACAATAAGCGCGGCATATACGGCGGCGCTATCGGATACATTGATTTTACGGGAAATATGGATACCTGCATTGCCATTCGCATTGCCTATAAGAAAAACGGTAAGGTGTTTGTCCGAAGCGGTGCGGGGATCGTGGCAGATTCGGTTCCGGAGAAGGAATTTGAAGAATGCCTGAATAAAGCAAAGGCCTGTGTGAAGGCCCTGGAAGCAGAGGAGGTATAAGGATGATCTTACTGATTGATAATTACGACAGCTTTTCTTATAACCTCTATCAGCTGGTGGGGGAGCTGGATCCGGACATTCAGGTGATCCGTAATAATGAGATGACCGTGGAAGAGATCCGGACTTTAAAACCGGAGCGCATCATTTTATCCCCCGGGCCGGGAAGGCCGGAAGATGCCGGGGTGATCATCGAAGTGGTCCAAAAGCTGGGAAAAGACATTCCCATTCTGGGAGTTTGTCTGGGACATCAGGCCATCTGCGCAGCCTACGGAGCCACCATCACCTATGCAAGACAGTTGATGCACGGTAAACAATCCGTTGCCAAGGTCGATCCTGACTGCCTCCTGTTTCAGGGATTCCAGGGGGAAACGCCGGTGGCCAGATATCATTCCCTGGCAGCCGATCCGGATACCCTTCCGGATTGCCTTAGGGTAACTGCTTCCACGAAAGACGGCGAAGTCATGGCGGTGCAGCACAAGACCGATCCGGTATACGGCGTACAGTTCCATCCGGAATCCATTATGACCCCGGAAGGGAAGAAGATGCTGCAGAACTTCCTGAAGGCCTGAGGATGAATTTTTCGTACATACGGAAATGCAAGAAGATAAAAACACAAGAAGAAAAAAAATACAAGCAACCGGTAAATACAGATACTCATAAGATCCGGCCGGATGGGCCGGAATCTGACCAACAGAAAAGGAGAAGCAGAACCATGATCAAAGAAGCAATCGTTAAAATCGTAAACAAAGGGGACCTTTCCTATGATGAAGCCTACACCGTGATGAATGAGATCATGAGCGGTGAGACTACCCCTACTCAGAATGCCGCCTTCCTGGCAGCGCTTTCCACTAAGAGTGCCAAAGCGGAAACCACCGATGAGATCGCAGGTTGCGCTGCAGCCATGCGGGATCACGCCATGAAGGTAACCACCGATCTGGATGTATTTGAGATCGTAGGAACCGGCGGCGATAACGCTCACAGCTTTAATATTTCCACCACCTCCGCTCTGGTTGCTGCAGCCGGCGGTATGAAGGTTGCCAAGCACGGAAACCGTGCCGCTTCCTCCTTATGTGGTACCGCAGACTGTCTGGAAGCGCTGGGTGTTAACATCCAGCAGAGTCCCGAGAAGGCAGTGGAACTTCTGGAAAAAGTAGGCATGTGCTTCTTTTTTGCACAGAAGTATCACACCTCCATGAAGTATGTAGGAGCGATCCGTAAAGAGCTGGGATTCCGTACGGTGTTTAACATTTTAGGACCCCTTACCAATCCCTCCAGCCCTAAGATGTACCTTCTGGGTGTATATGATGAATATCTGGTAGAGCCGATCGCACAGGTTTTGATCAATTTAGGTGTAAAGCGTGGTATGGTAGTATACGGACAGGATAAACTGGATGAGATCTCTTTGAGTTCTCCTACCACCGTATGCGAGTTTAAGGACGGCTGGTTCCGCTCCCACGTGATCAAGCCGGAAGATTTCGGTTTTGAGCGTTGTACCAAGGATGACCTGAAGGGCGGTACACCGGAAGAGAATGCAGAGATCACCCGATCCATCTTAAGAGGCGAGAAGGGCCATAAGCGCAATGCGGTGCTGTTAAATGCAGGTGCTGCACTGTACATCGGTGGCAAGGCGGAGAGCATGAAGGAAGGCGTTGCCCTTGCAGCAGAACTCATTGACAGCGGTAAGGCTATGGAAACCCTTGAGAAATTTATTGCAGTAAGTAATCAGGGAGAATAAGATGACCATTTTGGATCAGCTGGCAGACCATGCCAAAGAGCGGGTAGCCGAGCAAAAGAAGACAGTAACGCTTCGGGATATAAAGATGTTGGCAAGTCTGGCACCCAAGGGGGACTTTGCTTTTGAGAAGGCACTTTCCGGGCCGGAACTGGCATTTATCTGTGAGTGCAAGAAAGCATCCCCGTCCAAAGGAATAATTGCAGAGCATTTCCCCTATATGGAGATTGCCAAAGACTATGAAGAAGCGGGAGCGGATGCTATCTCCGTGTTAACGGAACCCAAGTGGTTTCTGGGTGACGACCGGTATCTTTTGGAGATCGCAGAGAAAGTGCATATTCCCTGTTTACGGAAGGATTTTACCGTAGATCCCTATATGATCTATCAGGCCAAGGCCCTGGGCGCAAGCGCGGTACTGCTGATCTGTTCCATCTTATCTGATGCACAGATCCGGGAGTACATGGGGATCTGTAACGAACTGGGGCTGTCTGCACTGGTGGAAGCCCATGATGAGAAGGAAGTGGAACGGGCCCTTGACTGCAAGGCACGGATCATTGGTGTGAACAACCGGAATCTGAAGGATTTTACCGTGGATACGGACAATGCGGCCAGATTGCGTAAGATGATCCCCAAGAATGTACTGTTTGTATCGGAAAGCGGCGTAAAGACACCGGAGGATGTAAAAAAGATCCGGGAAATGGGCGCCGACGCAGCACTTGTGGGAGAAACCCTTATGCGGGCGGATGATAAATCCTATATGCTGCGGAAACTGAAAGGATTTTACTCCTATGACCAGGATTAAATTATGCGGCATGATGGGGCCGGACGATATTCAGGCTGCCAATGCCATAAAGCCGGATTACGTGGGCTATGTACTGGCGCCGGGGCGTAAACGGACCATTACCGCCTATGAAGCGGCCGGGTTTACCGATATGCTTGCGGCGGAGATCTCCCCGGTGGGGGTATTTGTAAATGAAGAAGCAGAGAATGTGGCCGGACTGTTAAATACGGGAGTGATCCGTATCGCCCAGCTTCATGGGGACGAAGATGAGGAGTACATCCGGCATCTGCGCTCCCTGACGAAGGGAGAGATCTGGAAAGCCTTCTGTATCCGATCGGAGGAAGATATCCAAAAGGCAGAAGATTCCACTGCGGATCTGGTACTGCTGGATTCGGGAACGGGAACCGGCAGAGCATTTAACTGGGAACTCATCGGAAATATGAAGCGGCCTTATTTGCTGGCCGGCGGACTATCTCCGGATAATGTGGAAGAGGCCTTACATTTCCTGCATCCCTATGGTGTGGATGTGAGTTCGGGAATCGAGCGGGATGGACGTAAGGATCCGGATAAAATGGCAGCTTTTGCTGCTGCGGTAAGAAAGGATGGAAACAGATGACCAATCAGAGCGGACGCTTTGGCATACACGGCGGACAGTATATCCCCGAGACACTGATGAATGCCGTGATCGAGCTGGAAGAAGCTTATAACCGGTTTAAGAAGGACCCGGAATTTCAGAGGGAGCTGACAGACCTTTTAAATGAATATGCAGGGCGGCCTTCCAGACTGTATTATGCGGAAAAGATGACCAAAGATCTGGGCGGTGCGAAGATCTATCTGAAGAGAGAAGATCTGAATCATACCGGTGCCCATAAGATCAATAACGTACTGGGGCAGGCCCTTCTTGCAAAGAAGATGGGTAAGACCCGCCTCATTGCCGAGACCGGTGCCGGACAGCACGGTGTGGCAACGGCCACGGCAGCCGCCTTAATGGGGATGGAATGCGTGGTGTTCATGGGAGAAGAGGATACCAAACGGCAGGCACTGAATGTCTACCGGATGCGCCTTCTGGGAGCGGAAGTGGTAGCGGTAAAGACCGGGACCAGAACCCTGAAGGATGCGGTATCCGAAGCCATGCGGGAGTGGACCAGCCGGATCGATGATACCCATTATTGTCTGGGTTCGGCCATGGGACCTCATCCCTTCCCCACCATTGTCCGTGATTTCCAGGCGGTGATCTCCAAGGAGATCAAGGAGCAGATCCTGGAAAAAGAAGGAAGATTACCCGATGCGGTGCTGGCCTGCGTAGGCGGCGGTTCCAATGCCATCGGAAGCTTTTATAACTTTATTGAAGATGAAGAGGTTCAGCTCATCGGCTGCGAAGCAGCAGGCCGGGGAGTGGATACCTTTGAGACAGCGGCTACCATTGCCACCGGACGTCTGGGCATTTTCCACGGCATGAAGTCTTACTTCTGCCAGGACGAATGCGGACAGATCGCACCGGTATATTCCATTTCCGCTGGCCTGGATTATCCCGGGGTAGGTCCGGAACATGCCCACCTTTACGATATCGGACGGGCACAGTATGTACCGGTGACCGATGATGAAGCGGTGAATGCCTTTGAATATCTGGCACGCACCGAAGGGATCATTCCTGCCATCGAATCGGCCCATGCAGTGGCCCATGCCATGAAGATCGCACCTGCCATGGACAAGGATAAGATCCTTGTGATCACCTTATCCGGCCGCGGCGATAAGGACTGTGCAGCCATTGCACGTTACAGAGGGGAGGATATCCATGAGTAACATCGGAAAAGCATTTGAAAACGGAAAGGCATTTATTGCCTTTATTACCTGCGGAGATCCGGATCTGGATACCACTCGGGAAGCAGTGAAAGCAGCGGTGGAAGGTGGCGCGGATCTCATCGAGCTGGGCATTCCCTTTTCGGATCCCACGGCGGAAGGTCCGGTGATCCAGGGAGCCAATCTCCGCGCACTGGAAGGGGGCGTCAATACCCCTAAGATCTTTGATTTTGTCAAAGAACTGCGGAAAGAAGTGACGGTACCCATGGTGTTCATGACCTATGCCAATGTGGTTTTTTCCTACGGAGCAGAGACCTTCATTTCCACCTGTAAAGAGATCGGCATCGACGGTCTGATCCTGCCGGATCTTCCCTATGAAGAAAAGGAGGAGTTCCTGCCTCTTTGCCATCAGTACGGTGTGGATCTGGTTTCTCTCATTGCACCTACCTCCGCCAACCGGATCGCCATGATCAGCAAGGAAGCGGAAGGCTTTATATACCTGGTTTCTTCCCTGGGTGTTACGGGAACCCGCAGTGAGATCACCACGGATCTTGGTTCCATCGTCCGGGTGATCCGTGAGAATACGCAGGTACCCTGTGCCATCGGCTTCGGTATCTC
>JAIKYN010000352.1 GCA_024683155.1 Lachnospiraceae bacterium
TGCGAGCAACTGCTTCCGGTTCCAGGAAATCCTTCTCCCGCTCCTTCACCTGTCTGGGGGATAAACCGGCTTTTGTACCGGTGGCCAGGATCAGCCTGTGAAAGGAATATACCCGGTGATCCGCTGTCGTAACCTGAAAGGCCCCGTTATCCGTCACTTGCAGCCCGGCAGCTGTTTGCCCCGTACACACCTTCACCGGAAGGCGATGTAATTCCCGGATCAGAAGATCAGCAACCGTACCTGCCTGATCAGTGGAAGGATAAAGGTATCCGTTCCGATCACGGATCCCCATACCCAGTTCAATCAGAAAACGGCACAGATCCTCTACGGAGAATCTACGAAAAACAGCTTCCGCAAAAGCTTTCTCATTCTCATCTTCCAGATGATATTTAGACATGGAAAAATCCCGGTTGGTAAAGTTACAACGTCCGTTACCCGTAGCCAGGATCTTCTTGCCCACCGACTCTTCTGCTTCCAGAAGGGTGACGGAAAGAGCGTCTTCCATATGCTGTTCTTTTATAAGCCTGCCGGCTGTAATGGCGGCCATCAGGCCCGAGGCTCCGCCGCCAACAATTCCCAGTGCGATCATTGTAAATGAAACACCTCCGCCAGTTTCATCCAGAACCTGCTTCCCGGTAAATAACGGGCAGTAGAAATATGAATGCAACGCAGTGCCAATACCAAAGCAACAAAGATCCCTGCATAAAATACTGCCGTTGCAACAAGGGCAATAAGCGGCGCAAAAACATTACCGAAGGCACTGATCATCACAAAGATCACGAATGCAGCTATAAAAGCACAAAGAGCAGGCTTGATCCAATCATCCACCAGATCCGTATGAAGCTTCACTCTGCGATGGATCACAAGGGATTCAATGAGAAGTATCAGAAACTGTATGAGGATCATTGCAGTCATAGTCTTCACCAGACCGCTGAAAGCCGGGATCCGAAGCACAATGAGGAACAATATTCCTGCTATTACGGAAGGGATCTCCAGCAAAGCAACTGCTTTGGGAATTTTCCACATACGCATGATCTTGCGGGAAACCCATATAAAAATAAAGAGGATCATCTGAACACTTCCGAAACGGAGCACCAGCGCACCGTTATCATCGGTGTAACCCAGGTTCTTACAGATAAGATCCGCTGCAGCAAATACGTAAGCGCAAACCGGCAAAACAGTGATCAAAATCCCCTGGTATAATCCTGCAAGAGAAGCCTTGAACTTCTTAAAATCATCCAGCTTACGGATGTGTGCGATCTCATTCAGATGGCCGTTACACAGCATCTTATTGATATAGAACAGGATCATCATCAGCGGTAAGGTCAGACCGGAAAGATACCCCATCCAGGAACCACCCGTTGCGGAAAAACCAAATGCCACACAAAGCACCGGAAGTAAGATAAAGGGAAGGGAAACGTTCACGTGAAGGATCATTTCCGAAAAGATCTGCTTTACGATCTGGCTCATAAACAGAGGCACATTCCTGTAACTTCCGTTATCAATGGGATCTTCCAAAAACTGTTTTCCAAAAAGATTATAAAAGATCACATAAATGAAGCAACGAACAAAAGTAGCCACAGCCATGGACAAAAGAATCCCCAATGCCGCATAGGCCACTTCCATGTCGCTGTTCCTGAGAAGCATGGACACCGAGAAACCACTTTTCTCAAAAAGAGGCTGGGAAATGAATACGCAAATAACAAACACAAGGATACTGACCGCTTCCGTAATCAGAATGGGGGCACCCACGCCCTCTCCCAGAAAAAGACCTACAAACAGATTGGAAACAGTAAGAAAGATCAGAACCGGAATACTCATCAGGATCAGAAGCCAGTAGGACACGCTTCCAAACAAAAGGGTAGAAAGAGGCGTGGCAAAAACGTACAGGACACCGCTGACACAAAGAAGGGCCAGGCATTCCAGAAGAAGCATGGCACGGAAAAAGGTCTGGGCCTGGGCTCTCTGGTTCCGATTGATCCGGGCACGGATATTACGATAGGTATAGTCTTTGGTATAGCCCGAAAGAAAACACCAGAAAACACCGGCGCTGCAAAGAGACAAAAACAGAAAGCGGAAGCAATCTGCTCCCTCTTTGGCAAAGAGAACCATAAACAGGATCTGTAATATACAATAAAATAAACCGGTCAGTCCGGTCAGTTGATTGATCTTCAAAACCAACCTCTCATTTCATAATTTCTCTGGTAATACCAAGGCGATCCAGAACCGCCGCCTGTTTGTGTTCCATTACGGCAGCTTCCCGGATTTCCATATGATCATAGCCGCACAGATGAAAGATACTGTGGGCACAAAGGAATGCAAATTCACGCATCTCGGAATGTCCGTACTCTTCTGCCTGGGAAATGATCCGCTTATAGTTGATCACAATATCCCCCAGCTGCAGGCGTCCGTTCTGAGGATCCATATAGTCGATCTCATTTCCTTCAATGCAGGAAAAATCCGAAGGCGTCTCAAATTCGATATTGGGAAAGGACAGAACATCCGTCACCTTATCAATGTTGCGATAGGTCTTATTATAATCCTGGATCCCCTGTTCATCAGTGATCAGGAGATTGACGGATACATCTTTATAGGGGCACTTTTCATCTTTTAAAGCCTGACGGAGTACCGCATTTAATACCTTCTTGAAATCGTAGGAAGAAGGCTTATAGCCGGTTTCATTTTCTACGCATGAAGTTATCATAGTAAAGTTGTTCCTTCTTGAATTTCTTCTTCATCAAACGAAGATCGGAAATACTGATGGCATTATCGTTCAGGGTTCCGTTATCCAGTCTGGACTTGAACACCGCTTCGATGACATTGTCGTAGTTGATCTCCGCATTGGGATTCTTCTCAATGAGATACAGGACCGATGAAACGATCAGGTTGGAAAACAGTACCACTGCTGCTTCTTTGGAATGCAGCGGTTCTCCCGGATCTGTCAGTTCCCGGATCACCGTCAGAGGTTTCTCGGGGAATTCCGCTTCCTGAAGAATGGATAAGGTTTCTGCCCAAGTATTGTTCCCATGGATGATACCGATATCCTGATAGTAACCGGCACATTTTACGACTTTCACATCCAGGCCCAGCTCCGTTGCGATACGGTCGCAGAAATAGGCCGTATGGACGGCATGATAATAATCCTTCTCGGAAGTATCCTTCAGCTGCACCAGAAGGGGATACATGGGATCATTGATCTCCATATATTCCGCCTGGGAACGGTAGATCACGCGGGAAGTATAGATCTTCACAATGACAAACAAAAGGATCATGGTAATGGTCACGTTCACTGCCGGAAGAAACAGCATGCCGATATGGAAGGTCTCTTCCTTAAACAGGGTGACACAGGTCATCAAAAATACAAACAACAAAAGATCCGATACAAAGATCTGGAGGAAGAAATTGGATTTTTCATCCATGGTACGAAACAGCAAACATCCCACCAGTCCGGAGATCAGATATACGATAAACAAATGGATATCGGCTTCCCCGGCCAGCAGAAAACTGACAATGAGAAGGCAGACGCCGGAAACATAACCGGCAAACCAGTCTCCGAATAAAGACAGCATTACAAAGATCACCAGAAACGGCCAGCCTTCGGAATCCACCATAGGCAACAGCATCGCTGCGATCAGGCAGACAATGTAAAGAACATAAAACTGGGTCTGGGTTATGGGTGCAAAGGTATATTCGTTGGCGATCTGTTTGATCTCATTTGCTTCCGCTACCAGCATCAGCTGGGAGAAAAAGATACAGCCGCAGCAAACCGCCGAAACGATCACGCATTCCAGGGTCTGCATATTGTTATGTCCGTAAAGACGGGCTGCCAGCAGGGTCCCTCCAACCTGCAGCAGAAATATGAGCATTAATAACAGCGTCTTATGAGTGGCTTTCGGTTCTTCTGCTACCTGCCCCGGCAGCACTTCTTCTTGATTTTGTCTTACTGTGTTCTTTTGATTCATAGTCTTCATAAGCCTTTACAATCTTTTGAACCAGCGGGTGGCGGACCACATCCTTACTGGTAAGAGTGATAAAGGAGATCCCCTCTATATTTCTTAAAACACGTTGTGCGATATCCAGACCGGAAATCTGCCCGGGTGCCAGATCCTTCTGGGTGGCATCACCGGTAATGATCACCTTGGACCCGAAACCGATACGGGTAAGGAACATCTTCATCTGTGCCGGCGTCGTGTTCTGTGCTTCATCCAGAATAATAAACGCATTATCCAGGGTACGGCCTCTCATATAAGCCAGAGGAGCCACTTCGATCAGCCCTCTCTCCATATTTTTCTGGAAATTCTCGGCTCCCATGATCTGATACAACGCATCGTATAAAGGCCTCAGATACGGGTCTACCTTACTTTGCATGTCACCGGGTAAAAATCCCAGTTTTTCACCTGCTTCAATGGCAGGTCTGGTTAAAATGATCCTTCCCACTTCCTCTTTCTGGAAAGCGGTAATAGCCATGGCCATACCCAGATAGGTTTTACCGGTTCCCGCAGGTCCCAGGCCAAATACCACCATGTTATTGCGAATGGCATCCACATAGGTTTTCTGTCCCAGCGTCTTGGGTTTTACAGGTTTGCCGTTCATGGTATGACAGATCACATCCGTATCCATCAGGGAAATGGCTTCCTCTTCTCCGCTTTCCCCTAACATGACCGCATAATCCACACTTTGTTCTTCTATCATGTTGCCTCTCTGAGAATACTGGATCAACTGACGGATCACACCGGAAGCTTTCTCCACATTGGGGGCATCCCCGGAGATCACCACTTTACCGTTGCGATTCACAATGGAAACATTCTCTTCTTTTTCCAGTTTCTTTACATGAAAATCCCGAATGCCGAATAAATTGATCAAATCCTTGGCATCGGCGTCCAATTCCATACGAACGATATCCAAATACTTCTATGCCTCGATTATCTGTTTAATAAAAGGTACTGCTTCCGGCTGCTGTTTGCCAAAGGTATAAGCCTTTAAGAAACGCTCTTTTGCCTGTTCAAAGGTAGCTTCATCGGCCGCATAGACCGTTGCAAGCGCGTCGCCCTTATGCACCATATCTCCCCGCTTCTTATGCAGGATCAGGCCAACCCGAAGATCGATGGTGCTTTCCTTTGTGGCACGTCCGCCTCCAAGAACCAGAGAACACATACCGATCTCATCACATTCAATATGCTGGATATATCCTTCTTCTTCCGAAAGGATATCCCGCACGATCGCAGGCTTTTCGAATTTGGAAGGATCTTCCACATAAGAAGCATCGCCGCCTTGTGCGGCCACCAGCTCCGACAGTTTCTTAAGTGCTAAACCGCTTACAATGGCTTCTTCGCATCTGCGTCTTCCGTCTGCCACATCCGTAGCGATCCTGCCGGCCACCAGCATTAAAGATCCAAGGGTGAGACAAAGTTCCTTAAAGTCTTCCGGTCCCTGTCCCTTCAGGGTATCAATGGCTTCCTGTACTTCCAGGATATTGCCCACTGCATTTCCAAGGGGCTGATCCATATCGGAAATGACGGCCAGTGTCTTCCTTCCCGCATGGTTTCCAAGAGATACCATTTCCTTTGCAAGCGCCACGGCATCTTCTTCTTTCTTCATGAAGGCGCCGCTTCCCGTCTTCACGTCCAGAACAATGGCATCCGCTCCGGCTGCCAGCTTCTTACTCATAATGGAGCTGGCGATGAGAGACATATTGTCCACCGTAGCCGTAACATCCCGCAGCGCATACAGCTTTTTATCCGCAGGCGCCAGGTTTAAGGTCTGTCCCATAATGGAAAGACCAATGGTCTGTACGTTTTTCTTAAAAGCTTCCATGGTAATACCGGTGGAAAAACCGGGAAAGCTTTCCAGCTTATCAATGGTTCCTCCGGTATGTCCAAGGCCTCTGCCGCTCATCTTGGCCACTTTCAGGCCACAGGCAGCCACCATGGGCGTCAGGGTAAGGGAAGTCTTATCTCCCACACCGCCGGTGGAATGCTTATCCACCTTGATCCCGGGGATATCGGACAGATCCAGCATATCTCCACTGTGTGCCATGGCCAGGGTAAGGTCCGCGGTTTCACGGGTATTCATTCCCTGAAAATAAATAGCCATGGTCATGGCCGACATCTGATAATCCGGGATCTCGCCATCCGTATAGGAACGGATCATCCACCGGATCTCTTCTTCGCTCAGTGCCTCCCCGTTTCTTTTTTTCATGATCAGATCATACATTCTCATTCCAGATCACCACCTATTTATGATAAGGCTCTCCGGTCTTGATCCGGAAAGCTCTGTAAAGCTGTTCCAAAAAGACCACCCGCATCAGTTGATGGGGAAAGGTCATATCGGAAAAGGAAAGCTGTTCGTTGCTGCGCCTCAGTACCTCCCCGGATAACCCCAGGGATCCGCCGATGACAAAACAAACTGCCCCTTTGGAGCGCATATATACCTGCTCCATGTGGGAAGAAAACTCTTCGGAGGTATATTTCTTACCGCCGATGGCCAGTGCGATGACATGATCATCCGGACCGATCTTCTCCAGAAGTTTACTTCCTTCGGCATCCTTGATCTGTTCCATCTCTTTTTCCGAGAGATTTTCAGGGGCTTTCTCATCCTTAACTTCCAGAACGGAAAGCTTACAATAGCGGGACAATCTTTTTTCATATTCTCCCACTGCATCACGAAAATACGCCTCTTTTATTTTACCAACAGTTAGTAATTTAATCTGCATTTTTTTGAAATTTCCATAACTTTTTTAAATACATTATACGCCGAAAACGAAAAAACCGAATGAAGAGATCACTCTTCATCCGGATATAATTTCGTGTAATAGTATTCCGTGAAATGATCCAGAAATTCCGGTTCCACTTTGGGGAACTGCTGAAGGATCCGCGTTTTTAACGCTTCCTGCCGAAGGAAGAACATCTCTTCCGGCGTTTCCGAGCCTGACATTTCCAGGCAATCATCCAGGTTTTCCCCTTCCAGACTAAGATCCAGCCATTGTTCCATGGAATCCATCATTTCTTTTTCTTTGCGGGCTCTGTGGGAATAATACCGGGATCCTTTTAAGGATACGATCCCCATGATCAGAAAGACCAGAAACAGGATACCCATTACGATGGAGTCCATGTATCTGGAAAAGGTACTCATCTTAATGGGGATCACGCCCAGAAAGAACAACACATCCAGGATCAGGCCGATGATACCCACAAAAAGCAGGGAGAACGCACTGCTGCGATTCTCCTCTGCTAAATGTTCACTTTTCAAACCAGGACGTTGATTTCCTGCGTCTGCCATAAAGCTTATCCTCTCTTTGCGGTAAGGTATTCATCAATACCCTTGGCAGCCTTCTTACCTGCACCCATTGCCAGGATGACGGTCGCTGCACCGGTTACGGCATCACCACCGGCAAATACGCCTTCTTTGGAGGTAAGACCGTTCTCTTCTTCCGCAACGATACATTTTCTCTTATTGATCTCAAGACCCTTCGTGGTGGAGGAGATCAAGGGATTGGGGCTGGTACCGAGAGACATGATGACCATATCCACATCAATGACAAATTCGGAACCGGGAACTTCTACCGGCTTTCTTCTGCCGGATTCATCGGGCTCGCCTAATTCCATGCGGATACACTTAATACCGGTTACATCACCGTTCTCATCTGCCAGGATCTCTACGGGATTGGTCAGCAGATCAAAGATGATGCCCTCTTCCTTTGCATGATGTACTTCTTCTTTACGTGCAGGAAGTTCTTCCTCACTACGACGATATACAACATGTACTTCAGCACCCAGACGAAGAGCGGTTCTTGCCGCATCCATCGCTACGTTACCACCACCTACGATGGCAACCTTCCGGCCAACCTTGATGGGGGTCTCGGAAGCATCGCTGAAAGCTTTCATCAGGTTGCTTCGGGTCAGATATTCATTAGCGGAGAATACACCGTTACTCTGTTCTCCGGGGATACCCATAAACTTAGGAAGACCTGCACCGGAGCCGATAAATACAGCTTCGAAGCCTTCCTTCTCCATCAGTTCGTCAATGGTAACAGACTTACCGATGACAACATTGGTCTCGATCTTAACGCCAAGTGCCTTAACGTTCTCGATCTCTTTCTTAACAACCGCATCCTTGGGTAAACGGAATTCAGGAATACCGTATACCAGTACGCCGCCTGCTTCATGCAGTGCTTCAAAAATGGTCACATCATAACCAAGCTTTGCCAGGTCCCCTGCACAGGTCAGTCCGGAAGGACCGGAACCGATGACAGCAACCTTCTGCGGCTTCTTTTCCTTCGCAGGCTGCGGCTTTACACCGTTCTCTCTTGCCCAGTCGGCAACGAAACGCTCCAGCTTACCAATGGAAACGGGCTCACCCTTGATACCGCGGATGCAGACACCTTCACACTGGGATTCCTGAGGACATACACGACCGCAAACAGCAGGAAGTGCGGAGCTTTCCCCAATGATCTCATAAGCTTCTTTGAACTCGCCCTCTTTTACCTTTGCAATAAAAGCAGGGATATTGATACTTACAGGACAACCTGTGATACATCTTGCATTTTTACAGTTCAGGCATCTGGAAGCCTCTTCCATTGCCTCTTCTTTTGTATAACCAAGGCAAACCTCCTGGAAATTCGTGGCTCTGACCTTGGGATCCTGTTCCTGAACCGGAACTTTTTTCATTACATCCATCTTACTGATCTCCATTTCTACGAATGAGGCCTGAGTGGACTCAATTTCGGTTTTAGTTGCAGTTTCCGCATCCGCCGTGATGTGTATCGCCTTCCAGCTCCTTTAACATCTTACGGCCTTCTTCCGTCTTGTAGATGCGGGATCTTCTCATTGCCTGATCGAAATCCACCTGGAATCCGTCAAACTCAGGTCCGTCTACGCAGGCAAACTTCACTTCACCGCCTACGGTAAGACGACAAGCACCACACATACCGGTACCGTCTACCATAATGGTATTCATGCTGACGATGGTAGGAATACCCAGTTCCTGGGTCAGCTTACATACGAACTTCATCATGATCATGGGACCAATGGCAACCACACGGTCATAATGCTTTCCTTCCTTGGTCACCAGATCGGAGATCGCCTGTGTAACCATACCGGTACGGCCATAAGAACCGTCATCGGTAGTAATATACAGATTGTCTGCAACAGAGCTCATCAGATCTTCCAGGATAACAATATCCTTGGTCTTTGCACCCTGTACCGCATCGGCATCACAGCCATGCTCATGCAGCCACTTAAGCTGCGGGTATACAGGCGCGGTTCCTACACCACCTGCAACGAAGAGGATCTTCATCTTCTTCAGTTCTTCTTCGTCCATCTCACACAGATCGGAAGGTCTTCCCAGAGGTCCTACCACATCATGGAAGGAATCGCCTTCTTCCAGCAGATTGATACGCTGGGTGCTATGTCCGATGGGCTGGTAAACGATGGCCACCGTTCCGGCCTCTCTGTCGTAATCACAGATGGTCAGAGGGATACGTTCCGCATCTTCATGAGAACGCACGATCAGGAACTGACCCGGAAGACAGGCCTGGGCTACACGAGGAGCTTCCACCGTCATCCAGAAGATGTTGTTGGCAAGCTCTTCTTTTTTCAGAATTTTGTACATATTAACCTCCTGAGAAATATTATTGATAAGCATCCAGCTCATACGTACGACTTACGATATTGCTTTCTGCAAAGGTTGTATCGTTAATGGCGACAAATTTAAAAATGCTGACACCATCCGGTAATTTGATGGGATCCGTGTATTTACGGCAGGTTTCATTGGGTTCCGAACCGTTCACCGTATAATAGACAGAACAGCCTTCCTCACAGGTGATCACAATGCTTCTGCGTTCTTTATAAACACCGCTCTGCAGATTGATCACCGGAGGTTCCGGAATCTTGAATTCCACCGTATACGTGACACGGGCCACATCACTGCTGACGCCGAATTCATTCACAAATACAGCAGACACCACCGTGCTTCCCTGATCCAGCTCCAACGGCCCCTTGTATTCCATACTGTGGGAAGTGGGAAAGGATCCGTCTATGGTGTAGTAGATCTTCCCGGAAGCTTTGGATGTGAGCTCTACCCGAAAAGATTCGTCATATACTCCTTCCGGATACGTAAAAAGCGGAGGATCCGCCAGATACTGTCCGTACATTTCATAGAGCTCTGTTTGATCCGTGCCTTCTACAAAATCCGCAAGGCGCTGATATTCGCCGGAAGAAATGTAGGACTCACAAAGCATCTCCATGGCCTTTCGCTGCACCTCGGGAGGAATCTCTTTCCCGTAGGAAAGCTGTTCCAGTTCCATACGATATGAAGAAGTATTCCCTTCCAGATCGTAAGTGGACGCTATATCCAGAAGATACGTACTGTCCTCTCCGGATAGTTCATAACAGGTCTCCAGATAGTTTCTGCCAAGTTCGTAGTCCTGCTGCGAAATAGCTTTCTGAGCCATGGAATATTGCCAGTTCACGGAACGGGAATGATAGATCCTGACGGAAATCAGCACCAGGATCACAAGGATTGCCGCAACCGGGATCAGTATAAACAGTATCTGCTTATGAAGTTTTGATGTAACCGAAGCCGAATTCTCCTCCTCATCAAATACCGTGGTGTCAATGTCTTCGGGTACTACTTCCACTTCTTCGGGGATATATTCGGGGACCATCTGTATCTCTGTGCCGCAATGTTCACAGATCAGGTGCTCATCGGGTATCTCTTTACCACAATTGGGACACTTCATTTCGTCAATGATCCTTCATTTATTGATTTAAAACGTTAATGAAATAAAGCGCTAAAAATAACTATAGCACAAAGGTCAGAACAATCCAACAATTTTTCCGTTATCATCCACATCAATGCCAAATGCAGCCGGCTTCTTGGGAAGGCCGGGCATGGTCATGATGGCACCGGTAAGGGCTACCACAAAGCCTGCACCTGCTGACACATAGGCTTCTCTGACATGTAAGGTAAAGTCCCTGGGTCTTCCCAGCAGCGCGGGATCATCCGACAGGGAATACTGGGTCTTTGCCATACAGACCGGAAGATCTCCGAAACCAAGATCCGTCAGCTTCTGCAGCTGCTTAATGGCTGCAGCGGAGAAATCCACATCCTTTGCCCCGTAAATCTCCGTTGCAACACACCGGATCTTATCGGCAAGGGGCAGCGAATCTTCATAGATCGGCTTAAAGTGGCTTTTCTTTTCTTCCAGCGTCTTAAGGACTTTCTCCGCCAGCTTCAGACCGCCTTCTCCGCCTTTCGCCCATACTTCGGACAATGCGAATTCACAGTTACGATCCTCACAGAACTTCTGAACATATGCGATCTCAGCCTCTGTATCCGTAAGGAACTGATTTAAGGTTACGATCACGGGAACACCGTATTTCTGCATGTTCTCGATGTGCTTTTCCAGATTGACGATACCTGCTTTTAATGCATCCAGATTTTCCGCAGATAACTGATCCTTGGGAATGCCGCCGTTGTACTTAAGGGCACGGACGGTTGCTACGATGACAATGGCATCGGGAGCAAGGCCTGCCTTACGGCACTTGATGTCCAGGAATTTCTCGGCACCCAGATCCGCACCGAAACCGGCTTCCGTAATGACCAGATCCGCCATCTTAAGGGCTGCTTTGGTTGCCCGGACCGAATTACATCCGTGGGCAATATTGGCAAAGGGTCCGCCATGAACAATGGCAGGGGTATGCTCAATGGTCTGGATGATGTTGGGTTTGATGGCATCCTTTAACAGAGCAGCCATGGAACCCACTGCATTTAACTGTCCGGCTGTAACAGGATTGCCGGAATAATCATAAGCCACCACGATGCGGGAGAGACGATCTTTGAGATCCTTCATGTCTTCTGCCAGACACAGGATCGCCATGATCTCGGTGGCAACGGTAATAACAAAATGATCCTCACGGACCGTACCGTCCCCCTTGGCTCCCATACCGATGACGATGTTACGAAGGACACGGTCATTCATATCCATACAACGCTTGAAGATCACCTGGCGGGGATCGATCTGTAATTCATTCCCCTGCTGGATATGATTGTCCAGAAGAGCTGCCAGAAGGTTATTGGCCGTTGTGATCGCATGGAAATCGCCGGTAAAATGAAGGTTCAGATCCTCCATGGGAACTACCTGGGCATATCCGCCGCCTGCAGCGCCGCCCTTGATACCGAAACAGGGACCAAGAGAAGGCTCTCTTAATGCAATGATCGCTTTCTTATTCAGTTTTCCCAGTGCTTCCCCCAGACCAATGGTGGTGGTCGTCTTTCCCTCTCCTGCAGGAGTAGGATTGATGGCGGTTACCAGCACTAATTTGCCTTCCGGATTGTCTTTGATCCGATCCATGAACTCTTCGGAAAACTTTGCCTTGTACTTTCCGTACAGTTCCAGATCATCCTCTCCGATCCCAATACGGGAAGCGACTTTGGTAATTGGTTCCAGTTGACATTCCTGTGCGATTTCAATGTCTGTCTTCATTTTTACCCCCAACAAAAAAATGTTATCTTGATCCATAGTTGGAAATGAACTTTGTTATAAACCGTTCTCATAGATGAAACTGTATTATGTTCGATCATCTATACATTTTATAAACCGTTCTCTTCGATGTAGTTCTCGAATTCTTCCGGAGTCATCAGAACCCGTCTGGGCTTGGTTCCTTCCGCCTCGGATACTACACCGGCTTCTGCCAGCTGATCCATGATCCGGGCCGCACGGTTAAAGCCGATCTTAAAGACACGCTGCAGATTGCCCACCGAAGCAGGTCGTTCGGACTTTACCAGGAGACGACCCACTTCAATGAATTTCTCATCCAGGTCATTCTCTCCGCCGCCGGACACATCCCCGCCGGCTGCAGCCATGGCTTCCGAAGCATTCTTTATCTGCTCTGCGATCTCATTTGCATAGACTTCGTCGCTGGCCTGGGATTTCACATATTCCACCACATCCTGGACTTCCTTGTCGGATACAAAAGCCCCCTGTACACGGGCAGGCTTGGTATATCCCTGGGGGAAGAATAACATATCGCCCTTGCCTAATAATTTCTCGGCCCCTACCATATCCAGAATGGTACGGGAATCCACACCGCTGGATACTGCAAATGCGATACGGCTGGGCATATTGGCTTTGATCAGACCGGTAATGACATCCACCGAAGGACGCTGGGTAGCGATGATCAGGTGGATACCTGCCGCACGGGCCAGCTGTGCCAGACGGCAGATCGCGGTTTCCACTTCATTGGAAGCCACCATCATAAGGTCCGCCAACTCGTCTACGATGATAACGATCTGGGGAAGCTTGCCGCCTTCTACTTCTTCACCGGCTGCCAGCTTACTTTCCACCATCTTGTTATAGCCTTTGATATCACGTACATTGTTATCTGCAAAGATCTTATATCGCTGAGACATCTGGGTTACGCCCCATTGCAGGGCAGCGGATGCCTGCTTGGGATCGGTGACCACAGGGATCAGAAGGTGCGGGATACCGTTATATACACTCAGTTCCACCACCTTGGGGTCGATCATGATCATCTTCACTTCATCGGGATTTGCCTTATACAGCAAGCTCATGATGATGGTATTGATACAAACCGATTTACCGGAACCGGTAGCACCGGCGATCAAAAGGTGGGGCATCTTGGCAAGATCCGTTACAACGGTCTTTCCTGCAATGTCCTTACCAACCGCAAAGGCCAGTTTGCTGTCGAATTCCTTATATTCCCGGGATTCCACCAGATCACGGAAAGCAACCATGGAATTTTCTTTGTTGGGGATCTCAATACCAACCGCTGCTTTTCCGGGGATCGGGGCTTCTATACGAATATCCGTAGCCGCAAGGTTCAGCTTGATATCATCTGCCAGACCTACGATCTTACTTACCTTTACACCCTGCTCCGGTTTGAATTCATACCTGGTAACCGCAGGACCCTGGGAAATATCCGTGATGGTCACATTAACGCCGAAGGTCTCCAGGGTAGAACGGAGCTGTTCGGCCGTATCCTGTAATTCCTTAGCGGAATCGGTATTTTTCTTTCCTTTTCCGGGTACCAGCAAGCTGGTGGGAGGCAAATGATAGGCACCGTCATGGCTTACCTTAGGTGCAGGACGGGCAGCAGGAGTCTCTCGTTTAACCGGCTCCTTAGGTACAGCACTTCTCCGGGTAGTGGTCCGTGCCGGTTTATCCTCCACGTGAAGCTGTCTGGAAAGCTCCGGCTGATCAATATCCTGGGCATATTCTTCCAGCGTAACCTGATCGCCGGTAAAATCTCCCATGATCTCGGTGATGTCGCTTTGTTCCTCTTCCATGTGATAACCGTAATGAGGAACGTCCTGTGCCGGTTCGGTTGCTTCTTCCGTATAGCTGTCATCCAGAACGATCTCATGAATATCGTCTCTGGTCTTCTCGGTGGTTGCGTCCAGTGAGGTATCCAGCATCACACCGGATACTTTCTTATCCTTGCGAAGGATGCGTTCGTCTTCCATGGCTTCCAGTTCTTCCTGACGACGCTGCTCCCGTTCTTCTTCTTTCTGTTTACGGGCAAGTTCCCGCTCTTCCTGAAGGGCACGTCTGCGCTCCTCTTCCTCCTGACGTTTCTCCCGAAGCGCCTGTCTGCGTTCTTCCCGTTGCTGTTTTCTTAAAATCCGGTCTTCCCGGCGCTGTGCCTGATACTCCTCATCTCCGGAAGTATCTTCAAAACGCTCTGCTACACGGTCCTTAAGAGAATAGAACAACTCCCGTTCCGTTAACAGAATGATACAGATCAAGGCAATGACGATGAGAAGTAACACTGTACCTGCCATGGACAAAGAGGTGGTCATAAGAAATGCAAGGCTTCCTCCCAATACACCGCCGCCGCTGTGATTATCCGCACTGAAGCGGTAAAACTCCCGCACGTCAAAGGCAGGGGATGCCAGCTGAGACAGATGGCCGGAGATCATCTCACAGATGATCCCGAAGATCAGGAATAATACACCTCCTGCAATGGATTTACGGATCACGGTACCGTTATGCGGATTCACCGTGAGAAAACCGATGAGCACAAACAGACCGATGGGCATTACAAAAGCAGGAAAGCCAAAAATGCCAAACTGAACGGAACTGATAAAATTACCGAAGGTTCCGATGATGCCGAAGTTACACAGGAATAAAAATACGCACAGTGCCAGAACAATGATCAATGTGATCTCGTTACTTACACCGGGATCCAGGGAGGAGCTTTGTCTGGAAGCTGCACCTTGCGAAGATGTTCTTCGAGAAGATCTTCCTGTTCCGGACCCGGACGACTTACGGGTCGATGTACGTGTACTGTTGCTGTTTTTGCCGTTGTTACGAGTGGCCATGTATCTGAAAAACCTCACTTACTGAATTTATGATAAAAAAGGCAGATCCTATGACACATCAAAGTCATCGGTATC
>JAIKYN010000023.1 GCA_024683155.1 Lachnospiraceae bacterium
TAAACCCCCGATTTCGGTTATTGGATGGAAACGTCCTTCACATACTCTCCCACCCGGATCCCGGCTTCTTCCAGTGTAGATGCCCGTTTTCCGTCCCGCACGATATTGGAAAAACGCACCTTTTCCACCTGATATTCTTCACTGTATCCGGTGATGTCGGAAATCTCCTCTCCGCTTCCGGAAGTAAGGATCACATTTTCCACCCGCACATCCTTTATGGCATGGCCCGGAGCCGGATTGTATTTGGGACTGCACTTGATCTGGAAATTTAGCAATTTTCCATGTTCAAAGGGCTCGATCCGGAAGTTACGGAAGGTCACATGCTGCACCGTATTTTTATCTCCCACATTCAGGGCCATGACCCCCAGACATTCCTTCTGGAATTCATGGTGTTCCAGCACATCGATGTTCTCAATGAGAATATGCTCCAGCACGTCTCCCTCATGGGCATGATCCCCGTGAGAGCCGATGTTGATGGGATGGGCCACGTCCGCCCACAGCACCATATTGCGGAAGGTGATATCCCGGGTATCCCCGTAATTGTCCCAGCGGCTTCCGTATATAGCAATGCAGTCATCGGAATTGCGAAGAAAACAGTCTTCTACCAGCACCCGCCGGCAGCTCATCATATCCACGCCATCGCTCCAGCCTTCGCAGCTGAAGGACTTGATCCGGCGGATGGTCACATCCTCACAGTCTCCCAGATGCACCGTATAATGCGGCGGATCAATGAAGATCACATCCTCTATGCAAAGATGGGAAGAATGCCCCGCACGGATCCCGTTGATACCGGTATAACGATGATAATCCGCCAGATACAGGATCCCTTTTCCGTAAATATGCACATGGGAAACGTGGTCCAGTGCCAGGCCTCCCACAAGGATCGCTCCGCCCTCCAGATACAGATCCGTATGAGAAGGAAGGTGCCACACCGCTTCCCCCGCATAATAGATCCCGGGCGTCAGACGCACGGTCCGTCCCCGTGGCATCTTCCGGAGTTCTTCATTTAAGGCTTCTCCCACAAAACCCACTCCGTTTTCGTTTACCCTAAGGGTCAGCGCATTTTCAAGAACCGGCTCTTCCTTCCACTGTCCCGCGAACAGATGCAGATTATGGAACCGCTCTTTGTTGAACTCCACCGAAATGTTGACCGGATGATCCAGGGTAAAGGAAGCGGTCTTTTTCCCGAACCTGCTTTGGATCCCCAGGGAAAGAGGCCGGATATCCACCCGGTAGATCTCGTAATAGCCGGCAATCTCCACTTCCACTTCCACTTTTCCCGTGAAGTCAAAATAAACCATGGAGGCACAGCGTTTATCGTGCATATCCACCGTTACCCGGTAAACAGGCAGATAGGTCCATTTCTTTTCCCCTTCCGGGCGGATCTTCACAATATAATCCTTACGAAGGTTTGCTCCTTCGGGAGCTTCATAGGTTTTGATCTTGTTTACTGTTTCCATATTTTCCCATAAAGATGGCGATACGAGGATGAATCTCTCGTACCGCCGTCCCTCTTGTCTTTTCTTATTCGGAATTTATTTGTAGGATTTCAGATCACTGTGCATTCTTTGCATCCAGGAACTGCTGCAGCTGCATGATCAGCTCCTGACGAACTTTCTCAAGACCGGCCTCCTCTGCATCCTTATGCCAGGTCTGCAGTTTTGCTACTGCTTCGTCTGCATCGTAGCGGGAGATGTTCATCTGCAGTTCGTTGGACAGAGCAGAAATATTTGCCACTTCTGTCTCAACTGCGCTTGCATCAAAGGCAAATCCGGCCAGAGGACTGAGCTGATAGGTAGAAGTTGCATAGGAATAATCAAAGTCTGCTTTCAGCTCGGGATCGTTTAATACCAGTTCACTGTAACGCTTGTAAGTAGGATTCCAGCAGAAGGAATAGCCGGGCATTACGTACTTCTCATCTTCGGAGATATCCGTAGCCTTCATACCGTCTTCCCCGATGGCTACCCAGTCTTCGCCTTCAATACCATACTGGAACAGATCATGTGCTTCCTGCGAACCGAACATCCAATCCAGGAAATACATAACCGCATCGGTCTTCTCAGACCATTCCGGCAGTACCAGCCAGTTGTTGGTGGCCATATCACAGATCACGGCGCCTTCTTCTTTGTTTCTCTGTGCTTCTTCAATGACATAGAACTTCCACTCAGAGCCGGGAACATTCTCCATGGCTTCCTTGGATCTGGACTCAAACTCGCTGAGTGCGCTGTAGGAGATCGCTGCAGGAGGAACTACTGTATTTTCTTCTCCACGGTGAGGATCCAGATAAGGATTCCACTCTGTACGGGTCACTGCATACTCGGTGATAAAGTCGTACTGGTAGCCTTCCGGCATCTTGGCAAATTCTTCCTCGGAATCGCCTGCTACTACTGCATTTAATACGGTCTTCCCATCATCGCTTAAGCCTACGTATACACGGGTCTGATCACCAAATACTTCGGTGCTGTCCTGACTGAATACATTGTCATGCTTTCCGGAATAAACAGGGCTGTCCATGTAGAAGAAGTTCCACAGGTTCACACCGATCATATCCGGCTCGTTCTCTGCGACGGTCTTAACAAATGCCATCAGGCTGTCTCTGTCGGTAATAGGGTCGCAGCCGTACTTTACACGCAGATCTTCCCGATACATAAATCCACGGCTGTCTTCAAAAGCAGTTGCCATGTTGATCCCGTAGATACCGGTCTTATAGGAACCGTCTTCCTGACGCACATAAGCAGTCATGGCGCTGACGAACTCCGGAGAAAAAGCCTTCTTTAAACCGGGGAACTGATCGTTGTTAAAGTAACCGCTGATCTCTGCAAAGTTGCCTTCCTGGATGAACTTGCTAAGGCCGAACCAGGAACCGCAGAACATCAGATCAATGTCTTCCTGTGCGGATAAAGCCATGTTCAGTTTATCCTTGTAATCTGCGCCGATCACGAACTCGATGTTGGGATGGATCTTGCTCATGATGGGATCATCTTTTACCATCTCTTCATACTTTGCTACAACCTTATCCACATTCTTTACTTCGTTCATGATACGGATGTTAATGGTTACGTCTTCCGTAATGGGAGAAGCTTCCACCGGCTGAGCTTCCCCAATGGTCTCAGCAGTTGCTACGCCTTCACCTTCCTGTACTGCGACGGTGTCGCCGCCTTCTGTAGCCGAGCTTCCGCAGGCTGCCAGGCCAAGTGCCATGGTTGCTGCCAGAAGAAGCGCCGTCACTTTCTTTGTCAGATTTCTCTTTTTCATTTGAACCCTCCTGATCATTTATAAAACCTTGGTTTCTATTTAAAACATTCCGTTTTTACGGCAATGCTTTAATCGTTATTCTTCCGGGTATTTTCCTTCGGTCTTTCATTATCCCCTGCCGTCCTCTATCCCTTGATCGCTCCTACGGTCAGTCCGCTGGTAAAGTATTTCTGTGCAAAAGGATATAAGAACACGACCGGCCCGATTGCAACCACCGTAGTCGCCATACGAAGGGAGTTCTGGGGGATCTCCCCCATGGAGACTCCGGTGCTGCGCGCCATTTCTTTCATGGAATCAACGCTTCGAAGCATACGCATGAGTAAATACTGGAGAGGGAAAAAGTCCGCTTTCTCAATGTAGAGCATGGCATTAAACCATTGATTCCAATAACTCAGCGCATAAAACAAGCTGATGGTTGCAAGGCCCGGTACGGATACCGGCAATATGATCCTGGTCAGGATCTGGAGATCGTTTGCTCCGTCAATGTATGCGGATTCCGCCAGTTCCTTGGGAAGGCCTGCGAAGAAGTTCCGCATGAGGAACATGTTCCAGGCTCCAAAAGCAACCGGAAGAACCAGCACCAGTAAATTGTTCTTCATATTCAGCGTCTTGCTGATGAGCAGGTAGGTGGGTACCAGACCCCCGCCGAAGAGCATGGTGAAATATACATAAAACGTTACGAAATTACGATATTTTACTTTCTTCAGAGATAAAGGATAGGCCATGGTGATGGTAAGGAACATGCTGAGGATCGTTCCGAAAACGGTGGTTCCTATGGTCACCGCATAGGCCTTGAAGATCTGACTGTCTCCCAATACCATCTTGTAGGCTTTTGTACTGAATTCCTTCGGGATCACAGGGAAACCGGAGATCGCGAAGTTGGCTTCCGTTTCAAAACTGCTGCCCAGGATAATTGCAAAGGGATACAGGCAAAAGAGGCAGAACAGTCCTGCGATCAGGCACACGATGACATCAAATGCCACATCTCCCGGATTTATTTTTTTGGTTCTCATTGTATTGGTGTTTTCTTTCACGGCTTACCTCTCTTAGAAAATCGCTGCATCCGGCTCAACCTTCTTGGTAATGGCATTGGTTGCAAATACCATGACCAGGCCGATCAGTGACTGAAACAAACTGGTGGCGGTACTCATTCCCAGGTTGTTCAGTTCTCGCAGGGCACGATATACAAAGGTATCGATAACGTCGGTTGTGGGATAGAGCTGAGAATTGTTTCCCACAATGGCATAGATCATACCGAAGTCGCCGTTGAAGATCTTACCGATACTCATTAAAGTCAGCATGATAGCCGTTACTTTCAGCTGCGGAAGAGTGATCTTAAGAATGATCTGGAGTCTGCTGGCTCCATCCACTCTGGCTGCCTCATAGATCTCACGATCCAGGCCGGTGATCACCGCTACATAGACAATGGTTCCGTAACCGACACCCTGCCAGATCTTAAGCACTGTGAGGATCAGCGGCCACCAGGCCGGATTGCTGTAAAAAAACGGATCTTCTCCCCCATGCTGCATGATAAAGTTGGTGATGGATCCGTTTCCTCCCAGAATACCGTGAAGGAACATGGCAACCACTGTCCAGGATACGAAATGCGGGAAAATAGCAATGGTCTGCACCAGACGGTTATAAAGCCGGTTGTGGATCTCCGCAAAGATCAATGCGAAGAAAATGGAAAGAATCGTAACCGCTGCTATAAACAGCACATTTAAGAACAATGTGTTGAAGATGATCCGGCCCACACCCTTATAGTGAAATAAGAATTCAAAATTCTTAAGACCCACAAAGGGGCTTTTCCAGATTCCCTTTTTGTAGCTGAAATCTTTGAATGCGATCAGAACGCCGTACATCGGTACATAACAAAACAGCGTGACCCATGCGATGGTAGGAACCATCATCAGATACAGAACTTTATTTTTGAACAGTTCCGCAAAGAATTCCTTTATCTTGTTCATAGTAACCCCCAGATTTCATTTTCACCCTTCTTTATAACTGACTTAATCCATTATTCCCCGGAGCGCAGATACCCCCTATCGCGCTTACCACAATGGACCGTATGTCTGTTACGCCATTTATACTACCAATTTGACATAGGCCATACAATTGCCTATGATGTAATCAACTGACCTAATCTGCTTTATGGAGGTTATTATGATTGAGGTAAACGGCTGCGGCCATGATTCCCACCACAAGAAACCCTGTGATATCAAATATCACGAGGCATCCCCCGACTATCTGATCCTGCTGGTAAAACAGACCGGATGGGTGTTCTTAAACGGCAAGAAACAGGAACTCCCTGCCAACTGCTGCATCTGCTTTCCGCCCGGATCATCCATTCACTACGGATGCGATACGGATCATTACAACGATGACTGGCTTCATATAGAGTTCCTCAAAGGTGAGGCAAATCTTCTGAAGGCGCTGGAGATCCCTGTGTTAAAGCCCCTGATCCCCCGTAATTTCCACAAGCTGTCGGAATACATCCGTCTTATGACGCCCACCTTCCTGGCCGGGACTTCCTATAAAGAGGCTATATTGGATTCCTTCGTGCGCGCTTTCCTTTATACGCTGAAAGAGGAACTGCAGGCTTCCTCGGAGCCTACCATAACCCAGAAGTATTACGCTGCTTTTTCCAATCTGCGCACCAATATCTACAACAACCCGTCCATTCACCATACAGTGGAAGAACTGGCGGAATCCCTGTGGCTGAGTATCTCTCATTTTCAGCACCTGTATAAGCAGTTCTTCGGTTGTTCCTGCCAGCAGGATATGATCAATGCCCGGCTGATCAAGGCGAAATACTACCTCTCCAAAAGCGAGATGAGCATCCAGACCGTTGCCGGTGTCTGCGGCTATGAAAATGAGCTCCACTTTATGCGGCAGTTCAAGAAATTCGAAGGCAGCACTCCCAGCGAGTACCGCAAGCAGAACCGCTGATCCCATCGCGCAGGAGGCGGTAACTAACCGCCGTTCTCTCCGCATCGCAAAAAAGCTCACCCTCCGGTTCCCCGGAAGATGAGCTTCTTTTTCTCTATATTTTTAATTGTTTTAGGACGGTTGCTGTATTTCTGCTACCGTTTCCCCTGTGATGGTACTTTACTGCAGTTGATCCATAAGGCCGCTGATGCCGCCTTCTTCATAGATTCCCTTGTAATAGGCTACTTCTTCGCTGATGATATCATCGATCACCCGCATCCCCAAGAGTTCTACCGGCGCCATATCGTCGGTCATGACACGGTCTCCGGCTTCGTAAGCCAGAAGTTCTTCGGAAATGGTGGTCATGGCTGCATTTAGCTCAGCATTATCTTCTGCCGCCACATTCCTTTCAAATACATCCAGCATCTCCGGCACGTTGGAAGCAAACAGTTCCCGGTTGGTGGAATATTTTACATCCGCCGTGTACACTTCCGAGAACACCTGCGAAATGGTGTCCGCCAGATACTGGTTGATATTTCCCTCTTCCTGCCCCCGCATGTTCATATTCACCACCATAACGCCGTCCGGCTTTAAATGGTCCCGTACCAGGGTAAAGAATTCAATGGAGGACATCTGAAAGGGAATGGTGATGTCCTGATAGGCATCCACCATGATCACATCATAGGTCTTGTCGATGGCATTTAAATAAGCCCGTCCGTCATAAGTATAGACCGGGATCTCCTCCGACAGATGAAAGTACTCATGGGCCAGATCCGTGATATCTTCGTCGATCTCTACGCCTTCTACGGTAATGCCGTCAAAATACCGGTCACACTGGGTGGCGAAGGTTCCCGTTCCCATGCCTAAGATCAGCACATCCATGGAATCCTTCTCGTTGATCCCTGCCATCAGTGGGGCAGCCATGGCATAGTCATAATACATCCCGGTCAGGGTCTCGCTTTTCTGATACACCGACTGAACACCGAATAAGACGTTGGTGGAGAGATAGACCGCCCGGTCATTTTCCTTCACCTGCAGGTAGTTATATACGGATTCTCCCTCGTAGGTCAGATCCCCTTCCCAGAAGGCGAAGCTGTCGGAATAACCCAGAAACCAGGACAAGATCACCACGATCCCTCCCACTGCCAGACCCACCTTCTTCACACGGCCACTGATAAAGTAGATCACTGCCAGTGCCAGCAGGATGGATGCAAAGATCAGGAACGTCACACTGGTTCCCACTGCGGGAATGGTCACAAAGGTAGGCACGAAGGTGCCGATGATGCTTCCGATGGTGTTGGAGGCATTCAGCATACCCACGGTCTTACCGCTGTCTCCCAGATCGTCTACGGTATACTTTACCAGGGAAGGTGTTACCGTACCCAAGAGGAACAGCGGAAACACAAAGATGATCATACAGGCTGCAAATGCGGCCCATACCAGGAAATTACTGTTAACCGAGAAGATCATCACCGCCGAGATGCCGATGATGATATACTTTCCCACCACCGGGATCAGAGCGATCCAGACCGCTGCTATAATGATCCTTCCATACAGCTTATCGGGATCCGGATTCTTATCCGCTGCGCGGCCTCCGTAAATGTTGCCCAGTGCCATGGCGATCATGATGGTACCGATGATGATAGTCCACACGATCTGCGAGGAACTAAAGTAAGGTGCCAGTAAACGGCTGGCTCCCAGTTCCACGGCCATGACTGACATGCCGGCAAAAAACTCCGTCATATACAGGTAGATCTTATTTTCCAAGATCTTACGTCTTTGTTTCTCCATGAAAAATAATTATCCTTTCTTACCTCCGGATTCTCCGGCCAGGTCATATCTGTGAAAATTCCTTTCACAGTTTCTATCCGATGAGCTCGTACTGCAGCATCTCATACTTCAGCTGACTGCCTTCCCGGATCTCTGCGGGAAGAAGAGCCCGTGCCACCAGTTTCAGGTCCTCGGATTCTTCATCCGTACGGCGCAGATGCGCATAGTCTCCGTCAATATGATCTACAATATAATACATGGTTTCCATTACTCATTGCCCTCCCAGTAGATTCGGTCCTTAAAACCGCCTCGTTTATCTGCTTTGGTTTCTTTTACCCGCATCAGTTCTTCCACGGAATGACCTCTGGCTTCACAGATGGCAAAGAGCACCTCCAGCACGTCTGCCATTTCTTCAATGGATTTATCGGCCTGGTATTCCTGTACTTCCTCATTCAGCTTGGTGTCCAGTTCCTGTAAATATTCGTCTGTCTCCATGATCCGGGTGATGGGTGTCTTCCCGTCTGCACGGATGATTTCCGGGATCTTATCCCGTACCAGTTTACCCATGGTTTATCCTCCTGTGGTTGCAGGGTCATTTTCCGCATCCATGTTCCATTATACTTTGCTGTGGCCGTTTTCGATATGGTCAATCCAATTTTTCTGTAGGCTTAAAAAGCGTTAGGAATTACTAACATTCGATGTTATGATAGCTTTAGACAAAACAGGAGAAACTGTCATGAAAAACCGACCGAAAAGATCCTTCAAATATGCATTTTTACTGAGGATTTGTAAACTGATCCATTTACAGAAAGTCATGGAGATGCCTCCGGAGAAGATCCAAAGGCTGTTTGAAAAGAATAATAAAGGAGTGGTGATTCCTCCCCTGCAGGATGCCGGGATCCGCATAAAGCAGAAAACCGTGTCCGGTTCTTCCTGCCTTTTTTATCACCATAAGGGTGGAAGTAACCGAATCTGTATCTATCTTGTGGGCGGTGGTATGTTACAGTACCCGAAAGCAAAGCAGGTCAGGGAAGTCCTAGGGCTTGCAAAGGAAACCGGTCGCGATTTTGTCCTTCCCTATTATCCGCTGGTATATACCGGCCACACACTGCCGGACGTTTACCGGATGATCTATGATCTTTATAAAGAGCTTTTGGAAGCTTACAGTCCGGAAAATATAGCATTCCTGGGTAGTTCCAGCGGAGCCAATCTGGCATTGGGAATGATCTCTTATATCAATGACCGGGGAGAAGGTCTGCCAATGCCCGAAAAAGTCTACGCCGGCTCTCCCGGCTCTCTTCTGATCACAGAAGAAGAAAAGAAAAAGGCTGTCTTACTGGATCAGACCGATGTGATCATGAGCCAAAAAGCCACAGCCTCTGTATGGGAAGGTATGACCGGAGGAAAGAACGTTCCGGATTATATGGAATCCTTGCAATTAGGTGATTATACCGGCCTGAAGGA
>JAIKYN010000040.1 GCA_024683155.1 Lachnospiraceae bacterium
ATAATGTCCTTCGTTATTTGTGCGTAAAGCAAGACGAGGATTGATTAAAGGATAGGTAATATAAATGAATAAAGTTATTCTTATGGGACGTTTAACAAGAGATCCCGAAGTTCGTTACTCACAGGGAGAAAGCTCCACAGCAATCGCAAGATATTCTCTTGCAGTAGATCGAAGAAGAGCTGCTAACAATGGAGAGCAGACAGCAGATTTTATTAACATCGTTGCCTTCGGAAGAAGTGCGGAATTTGCTGAGAAGTACTTCAGAAAGGGAATGAAGGTTCTGGTAACCGGACGTATTCAGACCGGTTCTTATACCAATAAGGAAGGCCAGAAGGTTTATACCACGGACGTTGTAGCTGAGGATCAGGAGTTCTGTGAGAGTAAGAACAGTAATAACGGTGGTTACGAATCTGCACAGGGTCACAGCGATGCTGCACCCGCAGCTGCAGGAGACGGCTTCATGAACATTCCGGAAGGAATTGACGAGGAATTGCCGTTTAATTAGAAATGTGTGATTTCAGATAGGAGGCAGTAAAATGGCTTTTAATAAGACAGATCGATCCGATGCTCCGATGAAGAGAAGAGGTGGAATGCACAGAAGAAGAAAAGTTTGTGTATTCTGCGGAAAAGAGAGCACAATTGATTATAAGGATGTTGCAAAGTTAAAGAAGTATGTTTCTGAGCGTGGTAAGATTCTTCCCAGAAGAATCACAGGTAACTGCGCAAAGCATCAGAGAGCACTGACCGTTGCTATTAAGAGAGCTCGTCATATCGCTCTTATGCCTTATACGATTGATTGATTTTTGATCATAGCGAATGCTTAAAAGGGATTGTCCCATGGGGACAGTCCCTTTTCTTATTGGTTGAAAAATGCTATAATTTTAGCGTCTGTACGGTTTTATGGGAGGCAGGGGGAGCTTCCGTAAAACAAAGGAGTAGATGCTCATGAAAAACACTAAGATAAAACTGAAGGGAAGACTGAAACATTATACGCGTTCACTGATCTATTTAGGTCTTCTTTTGGTCCTGGTAAATATAGCAATCTATTTTCTGAACACGGAAGCCGGCTTCCTGCTCAGTGCTTTTCTGGTAGTTTATTTAGTGGTAGCATTGGCTACTTCTTTGAATAACCGGCCTCTTTTGATGAACGAGCTGATCAGCTTTGCGACGCAATATGGTCAGATTCAGAAACAGCTGTTGTATGATCTGGACATTCCCCATGCACTTTTGGATGAGAACGGTAAGATTCTTTGGACCAATGCGCTGTTTGAAGAAACAGTGGGACAGGATCATAATTACCACAAGTCTATTACTTCCGTTTTTCCGTCCATTACGAAGGATAAACTTCCGGGTCATATGGTGATCTCCGGAGTTGGTGAGAACGGAGAAGATGTGATCGCAGAGAACTGCGAAATGGATCTGTCTTTTAATAATCAGGAATATGTGACCAAAATGCGCAAGATCTCTTTAAAAGAGATGGCAGAAGCCAGCGATATCATCGATGGGGATGAATACGAAGGCTATCTGATCGCACTGTATATGTTTGATGTAACTGCACTGAAGATCGCTTTGAAAGAAGTAGATGACCAGAGCGTAGCAGTGGGCCTTATTTATCTGGATAATTATGATGAAGCGCTGGCCAGTGTAGAGGAGGTACGTCGAGCACTGCTGATCGCGTTGATCGATCGTAAGGTCAATAAGTATATATCCGCTATGGATGGTATCTGCAAGAAACTGGAGAAAGATAAGTATCTGGTTGTCATGCGGAAGAAATCCGTTTCCATCCTGCAGGAGAACAAATTTGATCTGCTGGAGGATGTTAAGACGGTTAACATCGGTAACGAGATGGCGGTAACCATAAGCGTGGGCTTTGGTTTGGATGGTCTTACCTACTCTCAGAATTATGAGTTTGCAAGGAATGCTATCGATCTGGCCCTGGGTAGGGGCGGCGATCAGGCGGTAGTCAAGACACCGAAGCAGATCGTTTATTACGGTGGAAAGAGCCAGCAGGTAGAGAAGAGTACCCGTGTGAAGGCCCGTGTGAAGGCACAGGCATTGCAGGAGATCATCAGTGGCAAGGATATGGTCATTGCCATGGGCCATCGTCTGGGAGATGCAGACAGTTTTGGTTCTGCCATTGGTATTTATCGTATGGCTAAGGCTATGGATAAAGAAGCGCATATTGTTATTAATACCGTAACGAATTCCATGGAGCCTATGCTGGATCTGTTCCGTAACAATGATCAGTATGAGCCGGATATGATCGTGGATAGCGCCAAGGCACTTTCCATGGTAAACAATAACACGGTTCTGGTAGTGGTGGATGTGGATAAACCCAGCATTACCGAGTGCCCGGATCTTATCAAAATGTGTAATTCCGTTGTGGTTCTGGATCACCACAGACAGGGTTCCGAAACCATAGAAAATGCAACGCTGTCTTATATTGAGCCCTATGCATCCTCGGCTTGTGAAATGGTATCCGAAATCCTGCAGTATGCTTCCGGGAATATCAAGATCACTCCGGAAGAGGCAGACTGTATGTATTCCGGTATCATGGTAGATACCAGTAACTTTATGAATAAGACCGGAGTCCGTACGTTTGAAGCTGCAGCTTATCTGCGGCGAAGTGGTGCAGATGTGACCCGTGTCCGTAAGATGTTCCGTGAGGATGCTTCCGAATACAAGGCCAAAGCAGATGCTGTCAGCCAGGCAGAAATCTATCGCAATTCCTATGCGATCTCTTTCTGTGCGGCAGATGATGTAAAGAGTCCTACAGTGGTAGGCGCACAGGCGGCCAATGAGCTATTGAACATCAAAGGAGTTAAGGCCAGCTTTGTTATGACGGATTATCAGGATACTGTTTATGTAAGTGCAAGATCCATTGACGAAGTAAACGTACAGATCATTATGGAGCGTCTGGGCGGAGGCGGACATTTGAATGTTGCCGGTTGTCAGATGGAAGGCAAGTCCATTGCGGAAGCCATAGTGATCATTAAGGACACATTGGATAAGATGATCGAGGAAGGAGCTATTTAATGAAGGTAATTTTATTGCAGGATGTAAAAACCCTTGGAAAAAAGGGTGAGATTGTAGATATTAACGATGGTTATGCCCGAAATTTCGTTCTTCCCAAGAAACTGGGACTGGAAGCAAACGGCAAAAACTTAAATGATCTGAAACTGCAGAAGGCCAACGATGAGAAGGAAGCTCAGAAGATCCTGGAAGAGGCCCAGGCGCAGGGTAAGAAGATCGAAGCAGCAAGGGTCATCGTAAAAATGAAGGGCGGAGAAAGCGACCGAGTATTTGGATCCATTTCTTCCAAAGAGATCGCACAGGAAGCAAAAAAGCAGTTTGATCTGGAAATCGATAAGAAAAAGATCGTTATGCCTGATACCCCTATCAAGAGTTTTGGTGTGTATACCTTGAATGTGAAGCTCCATCCCAAGGTAACCGCTAAGCTGACGGTAGATGTACAGAAAGAGAACTAAGGAGAAATAACATGCCTTCGGCGGAAGAGTCCATATTAAAGCGTGTATATCCTCATAGCGATGAGGCGGAGAAATCCGTAGTGGGTTCCATGTTCCTGAACCGGGATGCTATCGTGAAAGCCTCTGAGATCATCACCAGCGAGGATTTCTATAATAAACAGTATGGCATTTTGTTTGATGCCATGATCGAATTAAATGAAGCCAATAAGCCAGTGGATATTGTGGTACTTCAGGATCATCTGAAGGAAAAAAGTGCGGATCCTTCCCTTACCAGTCTGGAGTTTGTGGGAAATCTGGTTACCTTTGTACCTTATTCCAGCAACGTGGAAGAATATGCAGCTATTGTTAAAGAAAAATCTATTTTACGTCAGCTGATCCGGGCCAATGAGGAGATCGCCAATGAATGCTATCAGGGGCAGCAGCCTTTGGAGCAGATACTGGAAAGCAGTGAAAAGCGGCTCTTTAATCTGTTTCAAACCAGAAGTACGGATCGTAATGTGCCTATTCGGGAAGTGGTCATTAATGTCATGAACCAGATCGAGGCGGCGGCCAAGAATCAGGGTTCGGTAACGGGAATCCCTTCCGGTTTTATTGATCTGGATTATAAAACGGCGGGTTTTCAGCCGGCTGACTTCATCCTGGTGGCAGCCCGTCCTTCCATGGGTAAGACGGCATTCGTTTTAAATATTGCGCAGTATGTGGCATTTCATGATAATATGCCACTGGCTATATTCTCATTGGAAATGAGTAAGGAGCAGCTGGTCAACCGTCTCTTTGCCATGGAGGCAAAAGTAGATGCCCAGCATATCCGAACCGGTAGTCTGTCCGAGACAGAATGGGAACAGCTCATTGAAGGCGCAGGCGTTGTAGGTAACAGTAAGCTGGTCATTGATGATACGCCCGGTATTACGGTTCAGGAACTTCGAAGTAAGTGCCGTAAGTTCAAGCTGGAGCATGATATCAAGATGGTCATCATCGATTACTTACAGTTGATGAGTGGCAGCGGTAAGAGCGGAGATTCCAGACAACAGGAAATTTCCGATATTTCCCGTGCACTTAAGGGCGTTGCCCGGGAACTGAAAGTTCCCGTGATCGCGTTGTCCCAGCTTTCCCGTGCGGTGGAACAGAGACCGGATCACCGACCGATGCTTTCCGATTTGCGTGAATCCGGAGCTATCGAGCAGGATGCGGACGTGGTTATGTTCATTTACAGAGATGAATATTACAATAAAGATTCCGAGAAAAAGGGAACTGCAGAAATCATTATAGCCAAGCAAAGAAACGGCCCGACGGGAACCGTGGAGCTGGCTTGGAAGGGTCAGTTCACCAAATTCGTCAATCTGGAAGGCGGATACAGAGGCGGCGGAGAAGAATGATACAAAAAAGGCGATTGCATTTGCAATCGCCTTTTGATGTCATATTTTTGATCGTTCAAATCATTGTGATCTTTAGATCATTGTGATCTTTAGATCATTGTGTTCAATAAGATCAGCCCTGCTCGATAGCAGATGCAGGACACTGAGCTGCACAAGAACCGCACTCGATGCAGGTATCTGCATCAATAACGTACTTGCCATCACCTTCGCTGATAGCGCCTACAGGACACTGTCCAGCACAAGATCCACAACTAACACAACCATCACCAATAACGTATGCCATGTTAAATACCTCCTTTGTTTCAAACGTTTACCGACAAAATAATTGCCAACAATAGTAAACAAATCTAGTGTTTAAAGGAATTATAACGAATAAAGACAGAGAATACAATAAAAAACGTGTATTTTTTTTAAAACATCGGCCGCATGAGGTAGACATGACTAACTACTTGTGATAAAATCAGTTAATTATGACTAACTAAAAAGGCAGATATTTTTCTTCCGTTTTTGCAGAAAAATAGCAGGGTTCTGTATATTACAGAGCCCCGCCTTGTGTCATAAAGAAATAAAATATCCGATCAAACAGAAGCCAACTGGTCTAATGCATTATCTGTAAGGATTGCCTGATAATGTTCTGTGATATAGAAATAGCTGGCAGGAACAGAACGTTCCAGCTTACCGAATTCCGCGATCACATGATTGATCTTGGCAAACTGTTCTTTGGATACGGAATCCTGACGAAGCATGAGAACATAGCGTCCGCCGGATGGATCCTTGTAGATCGCATTAAAGCCGGGATATCCTTTCAGAATATGAGCTACATCTATAATGGAATCCAGAGAAGAGAAGGAGTACAGTCTCAGACCGATCTCAGCTGCTTCTTCTGCATCTTCCTTTTTCTCAGCGGCTTCCTTGCTGTGCATGGAAGCATATTTTAACTTGTTGAACAATTCCTGTACTTCTTCGGGAATATTACTGAGAAGGGGAATGTTGGTCTCGCTGTCATCATCTGTATCCTCATCGGAGTCTTCCTCTTCATCAGAAACAGAAGGAGCGAATTTGGAAAAACGCGTATCCAGTTCTTCCGGATCCTCTACCTTGGTGATGATCAACACGATACTTTCGCTGTTGATGGGAATCGCTTCTATCATCAGGGGGATATCTTCTGCTTCGAAACCGAATTCAAAAGATGCTTGCTGCATCATGTCGCGAAACAGATCTTTGGCTTTTTCTGTTCCGTAAGCCAGTTCGTTGATCTTCAGATGTCTGCTTGCCAGGTCCTCAGATGTTAAGGTACACCGAATCTGCCGTTCATTCACTTTTTCGATCTTCACGAATATCACTCCTTTCCGATCTTTTTTAATATGATGTATCATATACTCGAACCCCTCGCAGGTCAATAGACGAGAAGTTAAATTTACATAAATTTTAGAATAGATATTGCAATGAAAATGCAGCTGTGCTATAGTACCAAAGTGCGATGCCTCGGACCTGACACTGGGACGAAAGGAGGCAAGACAGCGCGACAAGCGTTTTTACGTTATTTTTAGATATTATTAATTCCTTACAGGTACATTCGCGACCTGAAACGACTTTCTAAAAAATCATTCCCGGATCGGGAACTATTACACAACACACCAAACACAAAAAGCTGTCCGATGCATCTCTATCACTCAATACATATATCGTCATCATTTGTGAAAATCTTCATAACCTAATGGGATTTTTTACATCGCGTAACCTTCTTGGGCTATCGGGTTATGAAGGCTTCGCCGGATCTGAAATTCGGATCGGCTCCTATCGAGATCACAAATAAAAAACATAAATCAAACGAGAAGTCCCTCAGACTATCAAAAAAGCAGAAAATACAAGTGATGGCGATATTGTATGAGGTGAAAAAAGACGTGCCGACCATAGTATAGTCTGTTATAATGAATAACGGCAGAATGCTTAAAAAATGGAAGGCGAAAAGGCATGTTTAAAAAGGTCATACCGGTATTAATAGCTCTGGTTCTTATAGCGATCATTGGTGGTCTTACTATTGGTAAGGAACTGATGGAGAAGTATTCTTATTCCACAGAGCGACGGGACTTAAATGAATATTTCGGGATTGAAGGGGAAGGAGATGTCCCTATTATCCTTAACAATGTAAGGATCACGGAAAAAGCGAAGCTGATAGACGGAAATTATTATTTCGATCTGGATACGGTGAACGCTTATTTTTGTGATCATTTTTATATTAATGATGCAGAGGCAACCTTGCGTTATGTGTTGCCGGACAGGATCCTGGAGACCGCTCTTGGAGTTAATTCCTATACCGACGGCGATACTTCGGTAGCCTGTGACTGTGCCCCGTTTATTCAGGAAAACGGTGTATATTATCTGGCAGTGGATTTCGTGCGTTTATTCAGTGTATTTGACTATACCTGCTATACAGAGCCGGACCGGATGGTGGTGTTTAATGCGTATGAGCAGCAGAATGTGGTAACAGTACAGAAAGATACCCAGGTGCGCTATCAGGGCGGTATTAAAAGCGATATCTTAACAGATGTTACGGAAGGACAGACACTGACCCTTCTGGAGGCCATGGATGACTGGTCCAAGGTGCAGACGGAAGACGGATTCATCGGCTATGTGGAAAACAAGCGTATTTCAACAGCTTCCGTTACGGTTCCCACATTTCAGGACTCTGCCAGCAAGTACGGAGATGCGGAATTTACGTCTCTCGCCATGGACGGAAAGGTATGTCTGGGATGGCATCAGATCGGTGGTACGGCGGGGAACGATACTTATAGCGAGCTGAATCTTGGCGGCATTAATGTGATCTCTCCCACCTGGTTCCATTTGACCGGCAATAGCGGAGATATTGTAAGTTATGCCAGCCAGAATTATGTGGATGCCATGCATGGCATGGGAATCCAGGTCTGGGCTTTGGTGGATAATTTCAGTGAAGAAGTGGATGATATGGCTATTTTCTCTTCTTCTGCGGCGAGAGCGAATTTGATCACACAGCTCATAACCCAGGTAACCACCTATGGCATCGATGGTATCAATGTGGACTTTGAGCGTATTCAGGAAGCAGAAGGAACGCATTTTGTGGAATTTATCCGGGAATTATCCGTTGCCTGCAGAAACAATGGTATTATCCTTTCCGTAGACAACTATGTGCCGCAGGGAGGTTCCTATTTCTATAACCGCAAAGAGCAGGGACGTTATGCAGACTATGTCATCGTCATGGGATATGATGAGTTCTGGGGTGGCAGCCCGGTAGCGGGCAGTGTGGCTTCCATTGATTTCGTGGAAAATGGTATCCGCCTTACGGCAGAAGAGGTACCTTCCCGGAAGATCATCAACGCACTTCCATTCTATACACGGATCTGGAAGACGGAAGACGGTACCGTTACCTCTGAAGCAGTAAGCATGCCGGTAGCGGAGCAGTTCCTTGCGAACCACAATATGACGGCACAGTGGGATGAGACTACCTGCCAGAATTATGCGGAACAGACGGAAGGAACGGTAACCTACCAGGTTTGGATGGAGGATGAAGCGTCTATTCAGGTAAAGCTGAATATTATGAGTAAGTATCATCTGGGCGGAGTGGCTGCCTGGAAACTGGGACTTGAGAAGAAGAGTATCTGGGGAACCATTTCCGCTTATGTAAATGCGGTGGATCCGGAGTAAGTAACATGGAAACAAGATATGAGACGATCCTGGAAGAGGATCTGGACAGTCAGCGGGCACAAGCGGTATTAAAAGATGCAGGTGCGATTATCAAAAGAGGAGGCCTCGTGGCATTTCCCACAGAGACGGTATATGGTCTGGGGGCAGATGCCCTGCAGGAAGAGGCCTGTCGTAAGATTTATGAAGCGAAGGGAAGACCTTCCGATAATCCGCTGATCGTACATATAGGGAAATGGGAAGACATCTATCCCATTACCCGGGAACTGCCCGAACAGGCCAAGGTTTTGGCAGATGCATTCTGGCCGGGACCTTTAACCATGATCCTTAAGAAGAGCGACCTGGTACCGATGCGTACCACCGGCGGGCTGGATACGGTGGCTGTCCGGATGCCCAGCCATAAGGTGGCCCGGGATTTTATCCTGCAAAGCGGCGGATATATTGCGGCTCCCAGTGCGAACCGTTCCGGCAGACCCAGTCCTACCTTGGCCAGGTATGTGCAGGAAGATATGGACGGACGCATTGAGATGATCATTGACGGCGGGCAGGTGGGGATCGGCCTGGAATCCACCATTGTGGATCTTACGGAAGGAAATCCGGTGATTCTTCGCCCCGGCTATATCACCCGGGAGATGTTGGAAGAAGTTCTGGGAAATGTGGACGTGGATAAGACTATCCTGGACGGCAACAGCAAACAGGCGCCGAAAGCACCGGGAATGAAGTATCGGCATTATGCTCCCAAAGCGGATCTGACCATTGTGGCGGGAGAAGAGGATAAAGTAGTAGCAACTATCAATGCGCGGACAAAGGAGGCGCAAAGAGAGGGTAAAAAAGTGGGCATCATTTCCACGGATCATACCAGAAAGAGGTATGTTGGGGATTCCGTAAAAAATGCGGGAAGCCGTGAAAATGAGGAGACTATCGCCCGGGAACTGTTCCGGATCCTCAGAGAATTCGACGATGAAAATGTGGATGTGATCTATTCGGAATCTTTTGATGAAAACGGCATCGGTCAGGCGATCATGAATCGTCTGCTGAAGGCGGCCGGTCATCATATTGAATATATTTAAAAGAAGGTATGGAGGATGAAAATGAAAGTTGCGTTGGGAAGCGATCATGGCGGGTTTGCATTAAAAGAAAAGGTAAAGCAGTATCTGGACGCGCAGGGGATCGCGTACGAAGATTTTGGCTGTGATTCCACGGCATCCTGTGATTATCCGGATTTCGGAAGAGCGGCTGCGGAAGCAGTTGCAAAGGGAGCATGCGATAAGGGAATCGTGATCTGCTCCACCGGTATTGGTATTTCCATCACCGCAAACAAGGTAAAAGGCATTCGCTGTGCTTTGTGTACAGATCCCTATATGGCAAAAATGACCCGGCTTCATAACGATGCCAATGTTCTGGCAATGGGAGCAGGAGTCGTAGGAGAGGGGATCGCTACAGAGATTGTGGATGTATTCTTACATACAGCTTTTTCCGGGGAAGAAAGACATCAGAGAAGAATTAACAAAATCGAGGGTTAAAAGCGAAAGGAGAGAAAATGGCTAAAACAGTTATTATGGATCACCCCCTGATCCAGCACAAAATCGGTTACATCAGAAGAAAGGATACGGGTACCAAGGACTTCCGTCAGACCATCAGCGAGATCGCTATGCTGATCTGCTATGAAGCAACCAGAGACCTGAAACTGACGGATGTAGAGATCGAGACACCGGTGGCAAAGACTACTGTAAAGGAATTGCAGGGAAAGAAGATGGCGGTTGTACCTATTCTCCGTGCCGGTCTGGGCATGGTTGACGGTATGCTGACCCTGATCCCTGCTGCAAAGGTAGGTCACATCGGCCTGTATCGTGATCCCGAGACGTTAAAGCCTGTTGAATATTATTGCAAACTGCCTGCAGATTGTGCAGATCGTCAGGTGTTTGTAGTTGATCCCATGCTGGCGACCGGAGGATCTTCCGTTGCCGCTATCCAGATGCTGAAGGATCATGGTTGCAAGAACATACATTTCATGTGTATTATTGCTGCGCCGGAAGGCATCAAGAAGATGCAGGAAGCACATCCTGACGTAGATATGTATATCGGCGCACTGGATGATCACCTCAATGATCACGGCTATATTGTACCCGGCCTGGGAGATGCAGGAGATCGTATTTTCGGAACCAAGTAACCGTTGTTGTTCATGGAGGGCTCTATGAAAAGAAACGATTATATTAGTTGGGATGAATACTTTATGGGGGTTGCAAAGCTGGCAGGCCAGAGATCCAAAGACCCCAATACACAGGTGGGATCCTGTATTGTCAGCATGCAGCACAAGATTCTTTCTATTGGTTATAACGGTCTGCCCAAGGGGTGTTCCGATGATGAATTTCCCTGGGACAGAGAAGGAGACATGCTCCATTCCAAATATGCATTCGTTACCCACAGTGAGTTGAATGCGATCCTGAACTTCCGCGGAGGAAGTCTGGAAGGGACGACGCTTTATGTATCTCTGTTTCCGTGTAATGAATGTGCAAAAGCCATCATTCAGGCAGGGATCAAATGCGTCATCTATGATGATGATAAATACGACGGAACACCGGCCAACGTGGCATCCAAGAAGATGTTTGACGCGGCAGGAGTAGAATACCGGCGCTACGTGCGCACCGGCAGAAAGATTGAATTGGATCTTTAATTATGAGAAAACACATGGGAACAGGAAGAAAAAGCATAGCGGTGATGATGGCATCAGTACTGCTGGTGCTTTCTCTTCCTGTGTGTGTTTATGCCACCAGCTCCACTAAACAACAGCTGGATGAGGCACAAAAACAAAGAGAGCAGACGGCAGGAGAACTGAAAGAAAAAGAAGAAGATATCAGTGGACTGCAGGCTGAGCAGAATACCCTGAAAGGTACTTTAAACTCCCTGAATACAGAACTGGAGCAGGTCAGTGAGAATCTGGAGGATCTGGAAGATCAGATCAGCCGGAAGGAAGAAGACATCACACAGACCAAACAGGATCTGCAGGATGCCCAGAATACGGCGGATCACCAGTATGCGGTGATGAAGCTGCGTCTGCAGTATATTTATGAGAACGGAAATTTTGCATATTTTGATATGCTTTTAAACGCAGAGCATTTTACATCCATGCTTAATTATGCGGACTATATCGAGGATATTTCAGCTTATGACAAAAATATGCTGGAACAGTACCGGGAAACGACGCGGCTGATCGCTGAAAAGAAAGCCCTGCTGGAAGAAGAGATGAGCCAGCTGACGGATCTTAAGGTGGCTGCGGAAGCGGAGAAGAGCCGTGTCTCCGGATTGGTCAGTACTACCAGTGGCAGTATTGCGCAGTATGCGGATCAGATCTCCGATGCGGAGGCAGAGGCGGAGGCCTATGAACAGAAGCTGAAAGAGCAGGATGCCAATATTGCGGAGTTAAAGAAGAAATACGAAGAAGAACTGAGGAAATCACAGTTGGCTGCAGCCAGTGCGTGGAGAGACATTTCCGAAGTGACATTTGCAGACGGAGACAGATACCTGCTGGCGAACCTGATCTATTGCGAAGCGGGAGGCGAACCCTATGCAGGTCAGGTGGCAGTAGGCGCAGTGGTGATCAACCGACTGTTAAGTTCGGTATTTCCGGACACGGTGGTAGGTGTTATCTATCAGAAGAGGCAGTTTGCCCCGGTAGCCAGCGGAAGACTGGCACTGGCTCTTGCGGAAAATCGTGCCACTGCTTCCTGTTATCAGGCGGCAGATGAAGCCATGAGCGGTGTTACCAACGTAGGAAATTGCGTATTCTTCCGTACGCCCATAGAGGGATTGACCGGTATTTCCATTGGTGGTCACATATTCTATTAAAAATTGGGATCAGAATAAAGAGGTGGAATGGTCCACGTCCAGAAGAGGCTGGGCCAGGGACTGGAATGTTCCGCTGTATATTAAATTGAGCAGGTGGTCTGCGGTCTTAAGGCACAGACTTACCTGCTCTTTTGTTATAAGTTCCTGTTCATAGGCAATGGCCAGCTCATCCAGATCAGCGATTTTAGAAAAACCGTTAGGCAGCAGAATAACATCAGCAAGGAGATCCAAAACCACCAGGCGGTCAGGGGCATCATACTGATATTCCACAATATCACAGTACCATTTGCATAAGGAATTATCTTCCCGAAGGAAGCGGCTGACTTTGAAGTTCTGCTTGAGATAATAGCAGGAATAGCCGTGATCGAAATCTTTACGGGGATGAAGGACGTTCCACTTGGTCACAATCATCTTGTCATCCATGGACAGAATAATATCGTCTTTGAGAGGGATACATTCATTTGGAATGACGCGTTTGCGGAACAACTGGATTGTGTCCATGGGGGTCTCCTCCGTATATGACCTTATGGTACTATTCGGGCCATAAAAAGTCAAAGTATTCTATACAATAAAGGTGAAAACAGCAAAAAAATGTGATAAAATAAGCATAGTTTTGCACAAGAATATCATGCGTTAGGTGGTGAAAAGATGGCAAAAGAAACAATCGATGCGATTCGTGAGCTGGAACTGAAAACCGCTCAAGCAGAATCGGAAGCCAAAGCAGCCGCAATACAGAGAGTGCAGCAAGCCGAGGAGGATGCAGTCACTCTTTTAGAAGAGGGCGTAGCCAAGGCAAAAGAAAAAGTCAGCCAGGCGCTGGCAGCAGCAGAAGAAGCTGAAAAGTCTCTTCTTGCAAAACAGTCCGAAGATACCGACGGTGAGATCGCGCAGTTAAAGCAGACAGCTGAAGCGAAAAAGCAGGAAGCGATCGCTGCGATCGTGGGAAGTCTTACGAACGAATGATTTTCTAGAAGGTTATAAAAAATCTATCAGAAAGGAGAGGAAAGCACATGGCTGTACTGCCTATGAAACGTGTTACGATCATGGCTCTTAAGAAAGATCGTAAAGGCGTTTTGGAATTCCTGCAGAGGGAAGGCGCAGTTCAAATCGAATGCAAGATGCCGGAAGACGATGTTTTCCGGAAGCAGGATACATCTACGGCTAAAACCCTGTTCCAGAAGAATGCACAGGTTGCCGAAGATGCCCTTGCAGTGCTTGATATATTTGCCCCCGGTAACAAGGGCCTGTTAGCAAGTCTGAACGGACGAAAAGAACTGACAGTGGAAGAATACAACGCATTTGTGCTCCGACGGGATGAGATGATGGACGCCGGCCGTAAGATCCTTGCTCTTGACAAGGAACTGGCTGAGATCCGGGGACAGATCCCCAAGATGATCGATCAACAGACCGCATTGGAGCCCTGGTTATCCTATGATCTTCCCATGAGTCTTACCGAGACCAAGAAGACAGCGGTAATAACCGGAACATTGCCCAATGAACAGACACCGGAAACCATATATACCCAGTTGGGTGAATATGCGCCGGATGCCGAGAAGGTAAGCGTTGATATTATCAGTTCGTCCCAGGAACAGACTTGCATTTTTCTTATCTGCAGTAAAAAAGATCAGCCTGCTATCCAGGATGCGCTACGCAGGATGAGTTTTGCGAAGCCGCCCATTTCCGACATGAATCCTAAGGAGGCTTATGATGAGCTGACCCGTAAAAAGGATGAACTTCGGAAAAGAGAAAGCCAGATTCTTGAAGAACTGGCAGGATACGGAGATAAACGGGAGGATCTGGAGTTCGCATCGGATTATTTCACCATGCGAGCTGAAAAATACGAGATCATAAGTACTCTGGATCAGTCCAGAAGAACCTTCCTGTTGGAAGGATACGTTCCCGCCAAGAAAGCGGAACATTTGAAGGAGGCTCTTACACGTCAGTATGATCTGGCGGTGGAGTTCAACGAACCTGCCGAGGACGAGGATGTACCGGTTCTCCTGGAGAACAATGCATTCGCGGCTCCTGTGGAAGGTGTTGTGGAGAGCTTCTCATTACCCGGCAAGGGAGAAATGGATCCTTCCTTCCTGGTTGCCCTTTTCTACTACGCATTGTTCGGACTGATGTTGTCCGATGCCGGATACGGAATCATTATGGCGGTTGCCTGCGGAATCCTTCTTCTTAAATTTAAGAAGATGGAGAACGGCCTGAAGAAATCTCTTCAGATGTTCTTCTTCTGCGGAATCGGAACCACCATTGCCGGTTTCTTATATGGATCCTTCTTCGGAGATGCGGTGAACGTGATCGCAAGTAACTTCTTCGGAAGAGATGACATCAAGCTTGCGCCGCTCTGGTTTGAACCAATCAGTGAGCCCATGCGGATGTTGGTATTCTGTTTCCTGATCGCGATCATTCACATGTTCGTGGGATTGGGAGCAAAGGCATACATGTATCTGAAGAATGGTCAGTGGAAAGATGCTATTTATGATGTACTGTTCTGGTACATGTTTGTTGGCGGATTAGTATTGTACCTTCTGTCGGTACCGATGATCACAGGAATGATGCAGTTATCCTTCATCATCCCCGCATCCGCACAGACCCCGATTCTGGTGGTGATCCTGATCGGCGTGATCGGTATCGTATTGACCGCAGGACGTGAGTCCAAGAGCTGGTTTAAACGGATCCTTAAGGGGTTGTACGGAGTATACGGAGTCAGCAGCTGGCTCAGTGATATCCTTTCCTATTCCCGTTTGTTGGCCCTGGGCCTTGCAACCGGCGTTATTGCCCAGGTATTTAACAAGATGGGCAGCATGCTTGGCGGAGGAATCGTAGGAATCATCGTATTTGTTCTGGTATTCCTGATCGGACAGACATTGAACATCGGTATTAATGCACTGGGTGCATATGTACATACGAACCGTTTAACGTTCGTAGAATTCTTTGGAAAATTTTATGAAGGCGGCGGAAGAAAATTTGAGCCTTTCGCTGTGAACACGAAATACTACAAGTTTAAGGAGGATGTAGATCTATGAGTATCGCAAATTTAGGTGTATTTTTCGCATTATTGGGAGCAGTGCTTGCAGCACTGTTTGCCGGAATCGGTAGCGCAAAGGGTGTAGGTATGGCAGGTCAGGCAGCAGCCGGTGTTTGTACCGATGATCCCGGAAAATTCAGTAAGGTTCTTATTTTACAGCTTCTGCCCGGTACACAGGGTATCTACGGTTTGCTGATCGCATTCATTACCATGACACAGATCGGTGTTATGGGTGGTGACGCTAACATTTCCGTATATAAGGGACTGCTTTACTTCGCAGCTTGCCTTCCCATGATCGTTGTTGGTCCTGTATCTGCTTTAAATCAGGCAAAAGCAGCCGTTGCTTCCATCGCAATGGTAAGCAAGAGACCCGAGACTTTTGGTAAGTCCATGATCTTCCCTGCCATGGTTGAGACTTATGCGATCTTAGCTCTGCTGATCGATATTCTTGCAATCTTCGGCGTATCTTCTCTGGCCATCTAAGAGAGACTGCAAACGAATGATTTAAGAAAGGCGTAGGCAGAGACCTATGTCAGAGGATAAGGAGAGTTATGACCGGATTAGATAAGATTAAAGAAGACATCCAGGCAGAATCTCTTGAAGCAGTGGCAAGAATTCAGAAGGAAGCAGACGAGAAGCAGGCAAAGATCCGTGAAGACGCTGAAAATGCATTAAAGGCTGCAGTCGCCAAGGTAGAAGAAGATGGCGAAAAAGCAGTTCAGGATCGAAGTGCTCGTGCAAAATCCGCAGCGGATCTGCTTCGCAGAAAGAAGCTGCTGGCGGCAAAACAGGATATGATCGCAGAGACCATTGTTATGGCTCAGGAAAGTATTAAAAATCTTCCTGCCGATCAGTATTTTGATCTGCTTGTAAAGCTGGCCGGAAAGAATGCACTGAAGCAGGACGGTGAAGTGATCCTGTCTCAGAAAGATCTGGACCGTATGCCGGCTGATTTTGAAAGTCGTCTTTCTGCAGCAAGCGGAGCAAAGCTTACGGTAGCAAAGAAGACCGCTCCCATCAGTGGCGGATTCATCCTGAACTATAACGGTATCGAGGAGAACTGCTCATTGGAAGCAATTTTTGCCGAGAAAAAAGAGGAACTGCAGGATAAGGTACGTGCGATCCTTTTTGCTTAAGCAAAAGGACCAGAGAATGTTAGGAGGGACGGAGAATGTCCGAAAACTACATATACGCAGTCGCACGTATCCGTTCAAAAGAATTGACACTGCTGTCAGAAAGCTTTATGGAACAGCTGATCTCCTGTAAGAATGAAGGAGAATGCATGAAGCTCCTGAACGAGAAGGGCTGGGGAACACCGGAGATGACCTCGGAAGAGATCTTCGCCGGAGAACACCAGGAGACCTGGGAGCTGATCGAAGAACTGGTTGACGATATGTCAATCTTCGATGTGTTCCGTTACAGCAATGATTACCATAATCTGAAGGCAGCAGTAAAGGAAACCTGCATAGCAGGGGAACATCCCGGTATTTTTACGGAAGACGGTACCATCGCCGCCGAAACCATTATGAAGGCTTTGGAGACGAAGGAATATGAACTGTTACCGGAGCGTATGCAGAAACTGGCGCAGGATGCTGTAGAACAGTTGTTGCATACCAGGGATGGCCAGTTGTGCGATTGTATGATTGACCAGGCGGCGCTTACAGCGATCCGTCAGGCCGGAAAAGCAACAGGTGAAGAGCTCCTCTCCCAATACGGAGAACTGACGGTGGTTTCCGCAGATATCAAGACAGCGGTACGTGCAGCAAGAACCGGCAAGGACAGAGCCTTTTTGGAACGGTCCATTGCCCCTTGTGACACATTGAACACCGAGGAACTCATCGAAGCTTCTTTGGAAGGCTTTGATGCGATATGCAATTACCTGGAGAAGACAAAGTACAGTGATGCGGTTGAGGAATTAAAGAAATCAGCGGCAGCATTTGAAAGATGGTGTGACAACCTGATGATCCGTGCTATAAAACCTCAGCTGTACAATCCATTCGGAGTTGGCCCTTTGGCCGCTTATATACTTGCCCGTGAAAACGAGATCAAGACGGTTCGTATCATCCTTTCCGCTAAGCGCAATGAGCTTTCGGAAGATGTGATACGGGAAAGGGTAAGGGAAATGTATGTATAAGATAGCGGTAATGGGAGACTGGGACAGTATTTACGGTTTCAGTGCGTTGGGCCTTGATACATTTCGTGTTGAGAATAACGACGCAGAACAGGCAGCTGCACTGTTAAAGAAGATTTCCTCCAATGAATACGAGGTAATCTATATTACAGAAGCCTTAGCAGCTGTGATCCCCGAAGAGATTGAAAAATACAGGGTTCTTCCAAGACCTGCCATTATCCTGATCCCGGGAATCTCCGGAAACACAGGAGAAGGACTTGCAGCAGTGAAGAAATCTGTAGAGCAGGCAGTTGGCTCGGATATCATTTTCGGAAACAATTAGCAGAGGAAAGGCGTAGGAATAAACTATGAGCAGTAAAGGAACGATCAAAAAAGTTGCCGGACCGCTGGTTGTCGCAGAAGGCATGCGTGATGCCAATATGTTTGACGTGGTGCGTGTTAGTGACAGGCGACTGATAGGTGAGATCATTGAGATCCACGGCGATCAGGCTTCTATTCAGGTTTACGAAGAGACAGCAGGTCTTGCACCCGGAGCTCCGGTAGAATCCACCGGCGCACCTATGAGTGTTGAACTTGGACCTGGTTTGATTGGTAGTATTTATGATGGTATCCAGAGACCTCTGGATGACATCATGCAGGCAACCGGCAGCAACCTGCTTCAGAGAGGAGTAGAAGTACCTTCCCTGAAACGAGATAAGGTTTGGCATTTTGTACCTGATAAGCAGGCTGGAGATGCTGTGATCGGTGGCGATATCGTGGGTCACGTGCAGGAGACTCACATTGTAGAGCAGAAGATCATGGTTCCCCCCAATGTAAGCGGAACCATTAAATCCATTTCCGAAGGTGATTATCACGTAGATGACGTTGTAGTAGTCCTTACCAGGGAAGACGGCAGCGAATACGAGATGACACTGATGCAGAAGTGGCCGGTACGTAGAGGCCGTCCGTATACCCAGAAACAGTCTCCGGATAAGCCCCTTGTAACCGGTCAAAGAATCATTGATACCATGTTCCCCATTGCAAAGGGTGGTGTGGCAGCGGTTCCCGGTCCCTTCGGTTCCGGAAAGACAGTTGTACAGCATCAGCTGGCAAAATGGGCAGAAGCCGACATCGTTGTTTACATCGGTTGCGGCGAGCGTGGTAACGAGATGACCGACGTTCTGAACGAGTTCCCTGAGTTGAAGGATCCTAAGTCCGGATACTCCCTGATGGAGCGTACCGTTCTGATCGCAAATACGTCCGATATGCCGGTTGCAGCCCGTGAGGCTCCTATTTATACCGGTATTACCATTGCAGAATACTTCCGTGATATGGGCTATTCCGTTGCACTGATGGCAGACTCCACATCCCGTTGGGCAGAGGCACTTCGTGAGATGTCCGGACGTCTGGAAGAAATGCCCGGTGAGGAAGGTTACCCTGCATACTTAGGTTCCCGTCTTGCACAGTTCTATGAGAGAGCCGGCCGTGTTATTTCAAACGGAAAGAATCCTCGTGAAGGCGCACTTTCCGCGATTGGTGCCGTATCTCCTCCCGGTGGTGATATTTCCGAGCCCGTA
>JAIKYN010000065.1 GCA_024683155.1 Lachnospiraceae bacterium
GGAGCTCAGATCCCTGGGAGGATATCCCGAGCCGGGATCGGTGATGGAACTCATCGGTCCTCTTATGCAGCTGTGCATGAACGGAACGGCCATGCAGCTTCCGGGAGGATTCTACCGGCTGGATGACCGGGAATTCGGAAACCGCTGACCGGGTACTTCCTGTTTGGAACAAGATTTCGGGAAAAAGATAAAAAAATTTTTTTTTTATAATACAATGCACGGTATTTTGAAGAATCGTCAAAAATAAAATTTTCGGAAACGGACTTGCATAAAAAAAATTTTTGTTATATAGTTTCATACGATTGTTTGAGAAAAAGACAGAAGATGCTGATTTGTCTGATTTTTGGCTTAAATATGCATATTTTATAGCCCGAAGCTCAAAGGATCCATGCATCCGTTCCAAGAGGGGACAGTAAAAGGTATAGAAAAGAGGGAATAGCAAGATGGCAAAATATCTGGTTATCGTGGAGTCACCTGCTAAGGTTAAAACGATCAAAAAGTTTTTGGGAAGTGATTATCAGGTTGTGGCCAGCAACGGACACGTACGGGATCTGCCCAAGAGTGCACTGGGAATTGACGTAGAACATGACTACGAACCCAAATATATCACCATTCGCGGCAAGGGAGATATCCTGGCCATGCTGCGCAAGGAAGTAAAGAAAGCAACCAAGATCTATCTGGCAACCGACCCGGACCGCGAGGGAGAGGCGATCAGCTGGCATTTATATCAGGCCCTGAAGCTGGAAGAGAAGAAAGTATATCGTATCACCTTCAACGAGATCACCAAGAATGCGGTGAAAGAATCTTTGAAGAATGCAAGAGAGATCGACATGAACCTGGTAGATGCCCAGCAGGCAAGACGTATGCTGGACCGTATGGTAGGTTACAGGATCTCACCCCTTCTGTGGTCTAAGATCAAGAGAGGTCTTTCCGCAGGACGTGTGCAGTCTGTGGCACTGCGTATCATTTGCGACCGGGAAGCAGAGATCGATGCCTTTATTCCCGAAGAATACTGGAGCCTGGACGCCATCCTGAACGTAAAGGGCGAGAAGAAGCCTCTGGTAGCACATTATTACGGAAACAAAGACGGCAAAGTGGAGTTAAAGACCGGAGAACAGGTCGAGGCTCTGGAAAAGAAGTTAAAGAAAGCCGATTTTAAAGTAACCGAAGTAAAGAAGGGCGAGCGTGTCCGTAAGAGTCCCCTGCCTTTTACTACATCTACGCTGCAGCAGGAAGCCAGCAAGGTATTAAACTTCTCTACCCAGAAGACCATGCGGATCGCACAGCAATTGTATGAAGGTGTAGAGATCAAGGGAAGCGGTACCGTGGCGCTCATTTCCTATCTGAGAACCGATTCCACCCGTGTATCCGATGAAGCAGTGACGATGGCCCATACCTTCATTGGAGAGAAATACGGCGAGGAATATCAGGCAGAGAAGACAGCTGAAAAGAAAAACGGCCAGAAGATCCAGGATGCCCATGAAGCCATCCGTCCCACGGATATCAACAATCATCCGCTGGAGATCAAGGATTCCCTTTCCAGAGATCAGTATCGTCTGTATCAGCTGATCTGGCAGAGATTTACCGCAAGCCGTATGGCGCCTGCAAAGTATGAGACCACCACGGTCATGGTGGAGGCAGCCGGAGAGCAGTTCCGTTTATCTGCTTCCAAGCTGAGCTTTGATGGCTTTATGAAAGTATATACACAACCGGATGAAGATGAAGACAAGGTGGTTCTTTCCAAGGGCCTGACCACAAATTCCGTTCTGAGTCTGGATTCCTTTGAAGATAAGCAGCACTTTACACAGCCCCCGGCACATTATACCGAGGCATCTTTGGTGCGTGCACTGGAAGAGCTGGGCATCGGTCGTCCCAGTACCTATGCACCCACCATTACCACCATTCTGGCCAGACATTATGTGACCAAGGAAAACAAGAACCTGTATGTCACAGACCTGGGAGAAGCGGTAAACAAGATGATGAAGGATGCATTCCCCAGCATTGTGGATGTTAACTTCACGGCAAATCTTGAGACCCTTCTGGATGGTGTCAGCGAAGGCACTGTCGGATGGAAGACAATTGTGGCCAATTTCTATCCGGATCTGGATGAAGCGGTGGTAACCGCAGAAAAAGAACTGGAACATGTACAGATCCGGGATGAAGAATCCGATGAGATCTGTGAAGTATGCGGCAGAAGAATGGTGATCAAATATGGTCCCCACGGTAAATTCCTGGCTTGTCCCGGATTCCCGGATTGTCGCAATACCAAACCTTATTTTGAGAAAATTGGTGTAAAATGCCCCAATTGTGGCGGCGAGATCGTCATAAAGAAAACCCGGAAAGGCAGAAATTACTACGGTTGTCTGAATTATCCGGAGTGTGAATACATGTCCTGGCAGCGTCCTTCCGGGAAGAAGTGCCCCAGATGCGGAGAAGAGCTGTTAGTAAAGGGAAATAAGCTGGTCTGCAGCAAGGAAGGCTGCGGTTATACCGAGGCCAAGCCTGCGGAAACGAAAGAAGCATAAAAATACTACAAAACGTTGAATTTTTGAAAAATTAACACCTATTTGTATAAAATTCAAACAAAATCTTGCAAATTGTCGTTTTCTGTGATAAAGTATTTCCTGTAAATGTACTATTTAAGGGGAGACTAAGTCGCTGCCGGAAGTGGGGAATTCCGAATTGGAGCAGCAGAAACGAGGAATAGCAGAGAAATGAGTAGTGTACAGTTACTGGACAAAACAAGAAAAATCGGAAAATTGTTGCATAACAACAGTTCCAGCAAGGTGGTTTTCAACGATATCTGCCGTGTTATGCGGGATATCATGAATTCCAATGTTCTGGTGATCAGTAAGAAGGGTAAGATCCTCGGCGTTGGCGAGTCCGAGGGTATCCCTGTTATCCACGAAATGATGGATGATAAGGTAGGCGATTTCATTGATACCGTATTGAATGAGCGTTTACTGGCCATCCTTTCCACCAAAGAGAATGTTAACCTTGAGACCCTTGGTTTTGAGGATGACAAGATCAAGACCTATCAGGCGATCATTACGCCCATTGAGATCGCCGGTGAGAGACTGGGTACTTTGTTCTTCTATAAGCCCGGTTCCCAGTATGATATTGACGATATCATTCTTTGCGAGTACGGCACCACCGTTGTGGGTCTGGAGATGCTCCGTGCCGTCAGCGAAGAGAATGCGGAAGAGACCCGTAAGGTTGCAGTGGTTAAATCTGCGATCAACACCCTGTCCTTCTCCGAGATGGAAGCCATTACACATATCTTCGATGAGCTGGATGGCAAGGAAGGTATCCTGGTTGCCAGCAAGATCGCTGACCGCGTAGGTATTACCCGATCCGTCATTGTTAATGCACTTCGTAAGTTCGAAAGTGCCGGCGTGATCGAGTCCAGATCCTCCGGTATGAAGGGAACCTATATCAAGGTTCTGAACGATGCGGTATTCTCCGAGATCGATGAGCTGAAGACCCGTATCCGCAAATAAAGCAGACAGGTTTTATAAGTTTTGGCAAAAACGGTTATGTTTCCGGACGGAATGGCCGATACATAAACATAACAAATGCGTGTTGCATCAACAATTGAAAGCGGGTGGACGGAACTACCCCCGATTCCTGTTGTAAGCCAGTAAAAGGATTTATTGATGAAGATCAGTAAATCCTTTTTTGTTTCCTTAAAATTACACCTGTCATACATATAGGACCAAAATCACGTATTTTGTGTTTGGCATCGTCCAAAAACACTACATAATGTGGAAAATTACCAAAAATCCCTTGTTTTTTCATATGAATAACCTATAATAGAGTAGGATAGGCATAAATGGAGGAGTATATCAAATGATCAATACCAATGCTTACGATTACATCAGTGTTCTGGGAAAGGCGGCCGATGCTTCCTGGCTCCGCAATGAAGCCATCTCTAACAACATCGCCAATGTGGATACGCCCGGATTTAAGCGTCAGGATGTGAACTTTGAAGATGTGCTGGATCAGGCCCTTGGACATTCCATGTATACTTCCATGGACACCAAGGTGGAATCCATTCGCACCGCATCGCTGGCACCTCGTGTATACACCGATTATGCCGGATTCTCTTACAGACTGGACGGCAATAACGTGGATATCGATACCGAGAATGTGATCCTTGCCAAGAACCAGCTGAAGTACACCGGCCTGATCAACAGCATCACTCAGGAATTCCAGAACCTGAAGACGGCAATGTCTTAAGGCCTGCAGAAAGGAGTAATGTATGGGAATCTTTGATAGCTTTGACGTGAATGCCTCCGGTCTTACCGCACAGCGGTACCGGATGGATATCATTTCACAGAATGTAGCCAATGCCAATACCACCCGAACGGCGGACGGAACCCCTTATGTACGGAAGGTGGTTACCTTTGAGGAGAAGGGGAAAGGTCTTACCACTTCTTTTTCCGGCGTTTTTGATACCATTCGTCAGAAATATACCGGCGCCGGCGTAAGAGTAAGCGGCGTCTATGAAGATACCTGGACGGAAGCCAATATGGTTTACGATCCGTCCCATCCCGATGCAGACGAGAACGGATATGTCACATATCCCAACGTCAACACCATTACCGAGATGACCAACCTGATCGATGCCAGCAGAGCGTACGAAGCCAATGCAACGGCTTTTGAAGCCAGTAAATCCATGGCATCTACCGGTCTTAGCCTGGGTAAATCCTAAGGACATCTGCCGGTTTTTAGTTTGGGAATGACGTAACCGGTATCTGCCGGTTTTGGGGAGAGTATCCCGGACCGGGAAAATAGAAAGGGAACGTATGGATATCACAAGTTTGTTCAGTATTGGTTCTCCTGCAAGCATTCAGCCTTCGCAGGATGCAGCCGCACTTAAAAAGCTGGAAGGATCGGACGGCGGGTTCGATTCTTTCTTGAATACCGCCATCGACAATATCACAGCTACCAACAGCTATCTGTCCGATGCGGAAAATGAAGAGATCAAATGGGCGCTGGGAGAATCCGAGAGCACCCATGATCTGACCATTGCACTGGAGAAAGCATCTACAGCACTTCAGTACACCGTTGCTCTCCGGGATAAGCTGGTAGAAGCCTACAAGGAGATCATGAACATCCAGATCTGATGGTTTGGATCACTGAGAGGGAGTCATAATGCCGGAACAAATTCAAAAGATTTTAAACCGCATATTGGAATGGTGGAATAAATTTACCACCAGACAAAAGACGACGATCGTCAGTATCGCAGC
>JAIKYN010000068.1 GCA_024683155.1 Lachnospiraceae bacterium
TCATGGACCGCACCTATGTTACACCCGAAGACATTAAGTTACTGGCGGTGCCGGTACTGGCACACCGTTTCATTCCCGCAGGAGGATATCTCACCGGTAAGGAAGAAGCGGATATCATGCATCGGATCTTAACGGAGGTTCCGGTTCCTACCGAGAATTGGAATTCCTGAAATGAGGTAATATGGCGCTCATCTGGCTTGTAGCGGTGAGCCTTGCCCTGCTGGGCCTTACCCCCGTTGTGTTTCGGAAATGGTGGGCACGAAATCTGACATCCTCCGTCTCTTTTGCAGATATCGCAGTAAAAGAGGGGGACGTTACCCAGCTCAGTGAGATCGTAGAAAATCGCAAGGCACTGCCGCTGCCTACGTTAACCGTAAAATTCAATATGGATCGCAGTATCCTGTTTATCGATAAGACCAACACCAGCCGTACGGACCAGCAATACCGCAGTGACTGCCTGGTTGTCATGCCCTATCAGCGGCTCCTTCGGCGTCATCAGGTGAAATGTACGGCCCGTGGGTTCTTTACCATCGACTCCATGGATGTAAGCTGCATGGACCTTATGTATCGTCATCTCTACAGCCGGGAGTATCCTGTGGAATCCCGTCTGTATGTATATCCTGACCGTTCCCGTATTCCGGGGCTCCCTTATATCTTCCGGAAATTCTACGGAGAATACATCACCCGGCAGCAGAAACTGGAGGATCCCTTTGCGTTTCGCGGGATCCGGGATTATACCCCCACAGACCCCATGAACCGGGTCAACTGGAAATCCACGGCACGAAACGACGAACTGAAAGTCAATCAGTTCTTTTCCACTTCCAGTGCCGATGTCACCATTTTCCTGAATCTGGAAAGCCAGGGCCTTAATATGGCGGAGGATGTGCTGGAAGAAGCCATCCGGCTGGCCAGGACCTTCCTGGAATACTTCCTGAAGGCCGGTATTTCCGTGCGCCTTCTTTGTAACGGCAGGGATCTGATCGGAGGAGAGGAAGTCCGTATGGATTCCGGTTCCGGCAGCAGTCATCTGGAGAACTGTCTGAAAGCCATGGCCCGTATCGACTTAGAGAAGCCCATGCGTCTTATTCAGAACGTGATGCAGGAGTATAAGTTGCTCCATCCCGAGGCGGATCAGCCGATGTCGGTTCTTATCAGTGGGACCCAGGAGGGAGATATGCTTCTGGAATATGCGAAGTTTACCGGAAACGGCGGGCTGGGATTCGTGCTCCTTCCCATTCATGAAAGCCAGAGACGATATCAGGAAGAGATCGCCAGCAGCTCGGTGCGTAAGAGCCTGCCGGCCAATATCAAAGTATATGACCTGGTGCTGGAGCACCGGGCAGATTTCAGTTAACGGAGTATTTATGTTAAAGGCACTTACCGTCCTACTGACCCAGGCCTTTCTCTATCAGGGCTTTTACGTGGTTCTGGCAGAGTACTGGAAGTCAAGGGTGAATAATTTCATTATCTTTTGCACCATGATCGGCGTGTCTGCCATGCTGTATTTTCTGCGGCATAAGGTAAACAAGCTGCCGCTGTTTTTGCTGGCGCACATTGCCCTGGCAGCACTGTGCCTGTATACCCGGACGCCACAGGCTGTCATCCTTCTGGTCATGACGGTGATCTCTCTGATCCGCAGACTGACGGATCGAAGAGAACAGCCGGAAATCTACCAGATGGTCCTGTTGTGCGCCCTGTATATCGCCTCTATCCATTTTAAGCTGGATGTAGCCAGAAGCTGGATCTACTGGATGTTCTTCGGCATGATCCCCTGTCACATCTTCTTTCACAATCTGGATGCCACCGACCAGTTCATCCGGTTCCGCAGGACCACCACCAGCATGGACGAGAAGAAACTGCGCCACATGAATCTGGGGATCACCACCATCTTTACCACCATTGTAGCAGGGATCCTGTTGTTTGCAGGATTATCCCCCATTGACCGCTGGGCCGGAAGCCTATGGAATCTGATCCTGGAAGGGGTGAAAGCCTTCCTTCGCTTCCTGGCATCCTTCCGGGAAGAACAGGCTCCCCCGGAAATACTGGAAACGTTGGAAGAAACTGCAGTACAGCCCGGAGGCATGCCTCCGATGGA
>JAIKYN010000104.1 GCA_024683155.1 Lachnospiraceae bacterium
TCCTCACTTAAAAGCACCGGAGGATGTGCAGGAAGCAGAGCGCAAAGCGGAGATGTTCGAAGGACTGACCCGTACCATGTTCATTGCTGCCCCTCTGATCCACAATGATCCGGAACTGACCATCTGTGGATACAAGCTGAAAGATTACTACAAGAACCAGATCCTTCGTTCCGTGACGGAAAGTGATCCCATTTATGTGGGAACCTATGAGGAACTGCAGGATATTACCGGCCATAAGGATCCCTTCCGCTGTTTCCAGCAGACCGTGGAAACCTGTGCTCTGGTCATTTGTTTATGGATGAGTAAGTCGGAAATATGGGACACATATACAAAGGAAGAGAAGGATCGCATTGCCGCATTCCTTTCCAGTTTCGGCCATAACAATACGGTGCCCCAGAACTGGCGTCTGTTCAATATGCTGGATCTGGCATTTCTTCATATGGAAGGGTATGAGATCCAAAAGGATATCATGCTGGATCATGCTCAGGCTATTCTGGCTTACTATGTAGGTGATGGCTGGTATCGTGACGGTCACAGCTTCGATTATTATTCCTGCTGGGCCTTTAATGTATACGGTCCCCTTTGGAACGAATGGTACGGCTATAAGGAGATGCCCGGCATCGCCAAAGCCTTTGAAGATCATTCCAACGAGCTGATGAAAACCTATGCCGATTTCTTTGATGAAGGCGGATTTACCAATATGTTCGGCCGCAGCAATATCTATCGGAACGCTGCAACCAGTGCCTTTGACGGGAATATGTTCCTGAGAGATCATCAGGCAGATCCAGGCCTTGCCCGCAGGATCTCCTCCGGCTCTCTCATGCAGTTCTTAGGAAGAGACGATACTTTGTGGAACGGCATTCCCACCTTGGGATTCTACGGACAGTTTTCTCCCCTGGTACAGGGCTACAGCTGTGCAGAGTCACCGTTCTGGCTGGGCAAAGCCTTCCTGTGTCTCCATCTGCCCCAGGAGCATCCGTTCTGGAGTGCAAAAGAGAACAACGGTAGCTGGGACAAGCTGACAGGATGCGAAGTAAAGGAGACGGTATTAAACGGACCGGCGCTTTGCTTTACCAATCATAAGGCAAACGGAGAGACTATTCTGCGAACCGGCAAGGTCTTTAAGACAGCCGGGGATATCCATGGCATGTGGAATTACAGCAAGCTTTGCTTTAACACCCGCTACCCCTGGGAAGCTACGCCGGTATTTGACCATACGGAAAGTGACGGCGGAACCGTGAAGAGCGGAGAGCTGGAATCTATGCAGTACCTGTTAAAAGATGTAACGGATCAGAAGGTGATGCGCGGAAATGCTACTTTCTGGGCCGGTGCCCGGGACGGTGTACTGTATCGCCGCCAGTTCTTTGACTTTAAGATGGAGACGGAAGAACAGTGGACTCAGGCCGTGAACCTGGCGGATCTGCCGGTGGCTAACGGTATCCTGCGCTTTGATAAGCACAGACTGCACAGACGTCCGGTGGAGTTTACCTTAGGCTCCTACGGATTCCCCGATAACGGTACGGAAGTGATCTGTAAGAAGCAGGGCGATGCACAGGCGGTCATTTTCAAGGGTACTTCTCATACCGGAGAAAAGAAGCAGATGGCATTCACCGTATATGGGGATGCGGAGCTTGGATGGGTAAAGAGCAAAGATACCAATCCGGATTCCGAGGCTTCTCTCATCGCTTATGCAAAGTGGAGCTTTAAGAAGCAGTATGGCGGTTTTGAACCCTATCTCATGATCTCTCAGGTACTGACCAGAGAGAGTCATGAAGATTTTACCGAGGATGAATTATTCCCCATTGCTGAGATGAAATATACCGATCCGGAGCAAAACGGCGCCTTTGGACCCATCGAGTCCGTTTTAAGGGACGGCAAGAAGTGTATGATCGATTTTGATCAGATTGAGGCAAGATTATCATTATGAAAAAATTTCCGAAGACAAAGCACCAATGGTTATGGGAGCAGATGGAAGGCTACCATTTTATCTATATCGTGGGTATTCTGGGGACCATTTTATACAATGGCCTCCAGCTGACCATCCCCCATTTTTCCAGCCGGATCGTGGATGAATTCCTGTCCGGAGAAGAGGCTGCGGCCAATCTGGCCAACCATCGGGATCGTTTTCTGATGCTGCTGGGCATCATGATCGGTCTGACTCTGATCCGTGTGGTGATCGTTTATCTCGTGTGCATGGATTTTGAGATGGTTTCCCAGAAGGTACTGTTCCGTGTGCGGAATTATTTGTTTAATAAGATCGAGCGTCAGGACATGAAGTTCTATGCGACGTATCGTACCGGCGATCTGATGACCCGTGTGACCGGCGACCTGGATGCGGTGCGGCATATGGTGGCCTGGGTCATCCGTATGATCACAGAAGCCTGTGCTCTGGTGGGTGCTACCTCCATCTATTTCTTCTTTATGGATTGGAGACTGGCTCTCAGCCTGGTAGCCATCGGTCCGGTGATCCTGTTTATCATCATTCTGTTTAAGAGACAGGTGGCACCTCTGCACAAACTGCTGCGTGAGAAGCTGGCGCAGCTCAATACCGATGCGCAGGAGAATATCTCCGGTAACCGGGTGGTGAAGGCTTTCGCCAGAGAAGACTATGAGATCGAGAAATTCGATAAATGTAATACCGATTATTCCCGGACCAACCAGAAGACCAGCCTGACCTGGATCACTTACTTCCCGTTTATCGAGACAGCGGCCAACCTTCTGCCGGTAGTCCTGCTCATCGTAGGTGGCTTATTTTTGATCAACGACCAGCTGACCATGGGCCAGTTTGTGGCATTTTCCGGTCTGACCTGGGCCATTGCCAACCCGATGCGGCAGCTGGGGTCCATTATGAACGAGTTCCAGCGATTTGATGCGGCTTCTTATAAGGTAATGGAGATCTATTATTCCGAACCTTCCATTCATGACCCGGAGGAGCCGCTGGATCATCCCGGCCGGTTTGAAGGGAAAGTGGAATTTAAGAATGTGTCCTTTGAATATCAGGACGATGAGGCAGACGGTCCCATCCTGCGGAATATCTCTTTTACGGCAGAACCGGGAGAGACTATTGCCATCATGGGAGAGACCGGTTGCGGAAAGACCACACTGATCCAGCTGATCCCGCGGTTCTATGATCCTTATGAAGGAGAAGTTCTCATCGACGGCATCGATGTAAGGAAGTTCCGCTTAAAAGAGCTTCGTAAGAACATTGGCCTGGCAACCCAGGATGTCCTTCTGTATTCCGATACCATTGATGGTAATATCGCCTATGGCGACAGCCATCTTTCGTCCGAGAATGTAACAAAGTATGCCCGTTATTCCGCAGCCAGTGAGTTTATCGCCAAGATGCCGGAAGGGTACGACACCATTGTAGGAGAGCGTGGCGTGGGACTGTCCGGCGGACAGAAGCAGCGTATCTCCCTGGCAAGAGCTTTGGCCATCCGTCCTTCCATCCTGATCCTGGATGATACGACTTCCGCTGTGGATATGGAGACGGAGAAGCATATACAGGACAGCTTGAAGCACCTGGATTTCCCCTGCACCAAGATCATTATCGCCCAGCGTATCTCTACCACTAAGAATGCGGATAAGATCCTGATCCTGGAAGACGGTAAGATCACAGAATGCGGAACCCATGAAGAACTCATTGCAAAGCACGGCTATTATTATGAAGCTGTTCAGCTGCAGATGGGTGTGGAAGAAGCAGAAAGGAGGGCGTAACAATGGCAGATCACAGAAGAAATACGTATAAAGAAGACGAGATCCTGGAAGAGCCTTTTGACTTTAAGCACCTCCTGAGAGCCTCCGTATATATTAAGAAGTATGCCGGTAAGATGATCTTTGCCATGATCCTCAGTGGTATTGCAGGAGCCGTAGGTCTGCTGGCACCCATGATCAACCAGCAGGCACTGGACGTAGCGATCCCTAATAAAGATAAGGATATGCTGTTTCGTCTGGTGATCTTCCTGATCGTGATCTATGTTACCAGCGTGATCTTTGCCACCATCCGTTCCCGGATCATGGTGAAGGTCAGCCAGAGTATCATTTTTGATATCCGTACGGATATCTTTGCACACTTACAGAAGTTACCCTTCCAGTATTACGATGACCGGCCTCACGGCAAGATCCTCATCCGCGTGGTGAACTACGTGAATTCCGTATCGGATATGCTCTCCAACGGTTTGATCAACGTGATCCTGGAGATCTTTAACCTGATCTTTATCATCATCTTTATGTTCATTGTGGATGTAAAGCTGTCTTTGGTGGTCATGGCCGGTGTGCCCGTGCTGTTTGTATTCATGATGTGGGTCAAGAATCGTCAGCGGAAAGCATGGCAGGCGGTTTCCAATAAGAACTCCAACCTGAATGCCTATCTGCAGGAGAACATTGTAGGTGCCCGTATCACACAGATCTTCGCCCGTGAGGACGAAAATGCGGATATCTTTCAGTTTCTGGCAGATCGTTGTCAGAAGGCCTGGATGCAGGCAGTAAAGTATTCCAACCTGGTATGGCCCGGAATTGACGGTATCTCTGTATTTGTTCGGGCTGCCATTTATTTTACGGGCCTGTTGATCATCGGACAGGGGAATGTTACCCTGGGTACCATTGTAGCGGTTTCTTCCTATGCGGCAAGATTCTGGCAGCCCATTATGAACCTGGGCAACATTTTTAATAACTTTATCAATAACATTGCATACCTGGAGCGAATCTTCGAGACACTGGATGAGCCGGTGACCGTAGACGATGCGCCGGATGCGGAAGATATGAAGCCGATTCAGGGCAAGGTTACCTTTGAGAATGTTACCTTTGCCTACGAACCCGGCAAGAATGTACTGAAGAACGTATCTTTTACCGTAGAACCCGGTGAAAGTGTGGCACTGGTAGGACCCACCGGTGCCGGTAAGAGTACCATTGTGAATCTGATCTCCCGGTTCTATAACGTCAATGAAGGAAGAGTCCTTATTGATGATCAGGATATTTCGCAGGTTACCTTACATTCCCTTCGTTCCCAGATGGGTATCATGTTGCAGGACAGCTTTATCTTCAGCGGAACCATCGAG
>JAIKYN010000149.1 GCA_024683155.1 Lachnospiraceae bacterium
GAAGTCCTGGATATTCAGGGCGGATGGCATGATGCCGGGGATTTCGGACGATATGTCAGTGCCGGTGCGGTTGCGGTGGCACATATGCTGTATGCCTATGAGCTGTTTCCGGAAGCCTTCGAAGATACGGTAAACATTCCGGAATCGGGCAACGGCGTCCCGGATCTGTTGAACGAGTGCCGGTATGAGCTGGAGTGGATGCTGCAGATGCAGCGGGAAGACGGTGGTGTCTATCATAAACAGACCACGTTCTGCCATGCGCCCTTTATCATGCCGGAAGAAGATAAAGAGCAAATGATGGTATTTCCGGTATCTTCCATGTCGACAGGGGACTTTGCCGGTGTGATGTGTCTGGCATCCAGAGTGTATAAGGAGTTCGATCCTTCCTTTGCCAGAGATTGTATGCATGCTGCAGTGGAAGCCGGTATGTGGCTGATGGAGCATCCGGAGAATACGGATTTTAAGAATCCGGATGGCTGTAATACCGGTGAGTACGGAGATGAGGATGACCGCGATGAGCGCATGTGGGCTTTTGCGGAACTGATCCGGACGGATCTGGAAGTGCGTAACAGCGGAGATCACTCTCTGATGGCCGGGGTAAGAAATAAGCTTTCCCGTCAGGCCCGCTATAAACAGAATCTGGAAGAGATCACGAAGGCTTTTCTGGCAGATGACCGGAAAACAATGGAAAAAGGGCAGATCATAGATGGCTTCGGGTGGACGGATGTCAGCCTGTTTGCTGTGATCGCAGCTGTCTTTGACCGGAACATGACCTTGGACCGGGCTCTTACACAGGCTTTGAAAGAAAGACTATATGAAAAGGCGGAAGCCTTGTGTGCATTGCAGGAAAGCGCCGGCTATCATGTAGCTATGGGTGTGAAGGATTTTTGCTGGGGCAGTAACATGGTGGTGAGCAATCGAGGAGGTCTCTTCATCATAGCGGCTCTTGCTCTTCAGGAAGAACTGGATCTGGACCGCATGGGAAGCAGCGGCGATGCAGGCGGCCTGGTGAAGGTGGTGGAATACGGTGTGATCCGGAAGGATGAGCCGGTTCACTTTACACAGGAAGAAATCGATGCCCGTAAGGCAAAGATTGCCCGGTATGAAGCCGCTGCCCGGGAGCAGGCCCATTATCTTCTTGGCAGAAATGCCAAGGATACCAGCTATATCACCAGATTTGGAGGCAATGCCTTTGGAAAGCCTCATAACAGACCCAGCGCCTGTGACGGCATAGAGGGAGCCATTCCCGGACAGGTCAGCGGCGGACCTTGTTGTCCGCCTATGGATGCAGCGGCCAGGAAGCTGATCCCGGAAGGAACAGCACCCCAGAAGTGCTATGCGGATGTGGAAGAAAGTTATTCCACCAATGAAGTGGCCATTTACTGGAATTCTTCGGCGCTGTTTTTGATGTCCTATCTGGATCTGTAAGAAAAATTTTAAGGAGCGTTTATGCTTACTCTTGGAATTAAGAATGAGAAAACCATTACAGTAACCGCAGATCTTCTGGCAACGCATGTGGGCAGCGGATCTGTGGATGTATTTGCGACCCCGGCCATGATCTCCTGCATGGAGGATGTTTCCAAGGCTTTAGTGGAGGAACTTCTGGAAGAGGGCCGTACCACCGTGGGGATCCAGGTAAATGTGTCCCACATCGCGGCCACTCCGGAAGGCATGAAGGTGACCATTTCTTCCGAACTGGTAAGTATCAGCGAGAACGGAAAGATCTTAACGTTCCGGGTGGAAGCCTTTGACGAGGCGGAAAAGATCGGAGAGGGGACCCATCAGAGGGCCATCATTTCCAAGGAACGATTTGAACAAAAGGCAAAGGCAAAGCTCGGTTAATACCGGGCTTTTTCTTTTGTTTTCAAGGATTTTCGAATCACTGTAAAAAAGTACTTGCAAAGAATATGGGACTGTAGTACTATACATCTTGCTGACCCGTTCCGGGTTACGACGGTTCACATTCTGTGAACGTATTTTTCCATTTTTATAACCGTTATTGAAAGAAATAAGGAGATCACTATGTTCAAAAGTAAGAAGCCACTTTATGTGGGAGCAGCGATGCTGGCCGTCGTTGCATTGTTTGGTTGCGTATTTTTACCCTTGCACCGGCAGATCCGCCAGAAGAGGGAACTGCAGGAAGCCGTTGCGCTGGAAGTCAGGCGGGGGATGGAGCCCTATACGCAGACAGAAGAGTATTCGACGGAGACCATTGTACTGACACAGGAAGATGTGGAGCTGCTGGCAAAAGCAGTGTATCCGCTGATCGATACCCAGGTGACCATGGATACCTCCGGAGCTACCAGGCAGTGGACGGAAGAGAAACTGGAGCATCTGGAAGATGAGATCGCAGATGGAGTCGCACAGGTGATCAGCGGGAATCTGGTCTACGACCGGGAAAATCAGCAGCAAACGGTGTATGCGGAAAAACTCCAGAACGCCATTACCAGAAATATCACCATGATCGTAGAGGAGGTTCTCCTGCAGCATCTGCCGCAGCAGGAAGAAGCATCTCTGGAAGGGATCATGTTTCGGGATGCGCTGGATCTCAACCGGATGGAACTGGAACAGAGCCGGGAGGAGAGCATGAAGAAGATCCGTAAGCTGCAGGAAGACATCGGACTTTTGCAGACTAATCTTACAAGTATGACTTCCGAAGCTGCGCCTCTTTCCCAGGTGGAAGAAATGACCACCAAACTGGGATATCTTTCGGAACAATATACCGATCTTGTGAATGAATATGCCCTGCAGAAGAATGTAAGCTTCAGCAATGATCTGGAGCAGAAGGAAGCCACCCAAAAGCTGGATGAACAGGCAAAGGAGACGGCCAAAAGAGCACAGGCCAATAAGGAGGAGATCCTGAAGACAGGAAAACGTCTGGAAGAGGTACTGGTTCTGCTGGAAGGATCCCTGGGGGATTATCAAAATGAGACAGCCGAAAATCTGGGCAACCTGGAAGAGGATCTGAAACTGACCAAGGAAAGCCTGGCACGAACCAATGCCTTCGGTGAAACCATGAAGCTGGATATGACCCTGCAGAAGGAGGAACTGGACCAGAAGCTGGCAGACTTAAAGCAGGCAACCGATGAGAACCTGATCAGCCTGCAAAGAGAAACGGATCAAAATCTCAGCGAGTTGCAACAGGTAATGAATGAGAAGTTTACCGGTCTGCAACAGACCACGGAAGAACAGATCACCGGTCTGCAGCAGACTACGGACCGGAGTCTCAACGAACTGCAGCAAATGACCGATCAGAACCTGCAGAATCTGCAACAGGAGGTACAACTGAATTATCTGAGTGCCTTACAGTTGCAGGAGAGCTATTACAACAAGACGGAAGCGGATGAAAAATACCTGACCAGGGAAGAAGCAGCAGCATCTACCTATACCAAGGGAGAGATCGATTCCATGCTGGCACCGGGATATGATCCCCAGACTGTCTATGAAACCGGCTCCGTCATTGTGAAGGATGGAGTCATGTATGAATGTATTGTCAGTCCGGAAGGACCGGAAGAGTGGAATCCGGAGCACTGGCAGCCCATTACCATGATGGACCTGCTTAGCTCCGGCGCAGGAAGTGACAGCTACCGGGAGATGATCCTGGTAGCTCTTTCCAGTAGTGGGATGGGGCTAACAGAGGATTCGGACTGGGAAGCCATCACAACTGCATTGCAGAACTGGTTTCCTGCAAAATATGACCTGCTGGGAGATGGCAACTGGATCCAGACAGCTTCCACCCGAGGGTGCTTCGGGCCTTCTTATACGGCACCTGCTGCAAACCGGCATTCCTTGGAATCCTATCTCTCGGGAAACGGAGATAACAGACCCTACATAGTTACCGGTTATAAGCGAACGATCTGTGATCGAAAGATGGGATTCGGCGGATTTAAAACCCTGCGGATGAAAGGGTATTTTCAGGTGAATGACAACAATTTGGACCATCCGGAATTCTTCCGGGTACAGATCTATGAACGGGCCGATCTGTCCAGTCCGGTACTGGCCACTCTGGCTACGTATACCCTAAACGGAAAGAACCCGACAAACAGGGGCGTAAGCTTTGATACCTAC
>JAIKYN010000317.1 GCA_024683155.1 Lachnospiraceae bacterium
CCCCGAAGAAGCAGGCGTGCCATCCCAATCCATTCTGGCAGCCGTGAAGCGCCTTGAGAAGGACCAGATCCCCATGCACTCCCTTCTGATCATGCGCCACGACAAGCTGATCTTTGAGCGGTACTATGCACCCTATACCGGTGACACTCTGCACCGCATGTTTTCCATTACCAAGACCATGACCGCCATTGCCATCGCTCTCCTGGCAGAGGAAGGCAGGATCGATCTTGACGAAAGTATCTGCACTTATTTTCCGGAGTATGTAAACGAGAAGACCCATCCCTGGATCCGGGCAACCACCATCCGCAACATGTTGCAGATGCGTACCTGTCATGCCGCATCCACCTACAAAGTGGATATGAAGAGCAACTGGGTGGAAAGCTTCTTTACCGTAACTCCGTCTCATAAACCCAACACCGTATTTCATTACGATACCTCCGCAGCCCATGTAATGGGCGGCCTGGTGGAGAAACTCACCGGCATGGAGATGATCGATTACCTGCGTATCAAGGTTCTGGATCGCATTGGCTTTAGTAAGGATGCCTATGTGATCAAGGATCCTTTTGGCGTGTCCATCAGCGGAAGCGGTATGGTAGCCCGTCCCATGGATGTGCTGAAGGTGCTGTATCTGCTGGCAAATAACGGCAGATGTACCTGTGATGACGGAGAAACCTGTCAGCTGATCCCGGAGTGGTTTACCGGGGAAGCAACCTCTAAGATCTCCTCCACCATCTGTAACATGTCCGTGCTTTCCGAACAGCAGGGCTACGGCGAGCAGATATGGCGGAACGAACAGGGCGGTTTCGTCCTCTACGGCATGGGTGGGCAGTTAGCCATCAGTCTGCCGCAGCAGGATATGCTCATTATGACCACCGCGGACACCATGTCCCTGGCAGGTGGCAACCAGATGATCTATAACGCCATTTATGACTGTATTTTACCGGCTCTGGATACCGGGACGGATCCTGCAGCCTACGACCTTTTAATGAGAGAAACGCAGGGGCTGTGTATCGCACCTCCGAAGGTTTCCATCTGTCCGGAAAATGCCCAGGCACCTGTTTTCAAGGGGAAGAGCTTTGACTACCGGTATGCCTTACAGGATAACGGTTCCGCTTTCCGGGAGCTTCGCCTGAAAGTGGATGAAAGTACCGGGAAAGGACTGCTGGAGCTGTCCTACAAAGACGGGCATTTGCAGAAGATCCCCTTTGGTATCGGCTCCATGGAACAGCTGGAACTGGGAGTCATTGCAGATCCCTATCTGTTAAAACCCGAAGATAATACCGTGGCACCCGGCGAGTATTTTGCTATGATGCCCTGTGTAGCCGGCGCCTGCTGGACCTCTTCCAATGCCCTGTATATCCGCGTGCACATTGTGGGAGAGTACGTAGGAGCCTTACATTTCGATGTATATCCGGAAGAAAAGGAGATCACCGTCTTCCTGCGGAAAGTAGAAGAAACCTGTTTCTCGGAGTTTACCGGTCACCTGTACGGAACCAGGGTGTGATATGTTTCAAAGCAAATTATTTAAACGGATCTTTTTAAGTTACATATTGGTGATCATGCTGGGCATGGTGATGTACACGGCATTTCTCATGTACGAGAATTACCAGGTGGTATCCATGCAGAATCAGAGGGAAAGTGATTACATGGCCCAGGAGATCGTGGATATCCTGGACGTACGTTTTTCCGATGCGGAAAATGCGGTGCAGAATCTGCGCTTTTCTACGGTCATGAAGAACCTGTACATGTCCATTCGTACGGATTCCGTGCTGGAAGCCTACAATGCCAAGCTGGTGTATGCGGAGCTGCGGACGGCGGTTACGTCCCGGGGCTTTTCCCTGTATGGCATCACCATTTTCCCTTACGGCAGTACCAAGGCGTATTCTTCCAGCGGTACCGTGTTCCTGCAGCAGGAGTTTGAAGCGCCCCAGGAGAGCCTGCCCTTTACGGCGGTGGGAACCGCAGTGGACGTGCTGGGATTAGAGGGACAGGAATGGATTGCTTTTAACAAGGAGAACATCCTTTACTGCGACCGCTATACCTATCAGTACGGCACCAACGAGGGCGTGATCTGCGTTCTCATCGATCTGGCGGATGTGCAGCGTGAGATGAAGAAGGTGCTGGATGAAAACACCGGCGTCCGGGTCCTGAAGGATGGCGCAGAACTGTTTTCTCTGGGAAATGTGGAAGGCAGATGCGAGTCCACTCTAAGCTGCAGCGATGCCAAAGACCTGCAGGTGGAACTGTATTCCTCCAAGGGCTTTTTCGTAAACAACGGTCTGGCCGTGGTTCCCGTGATCACGGTGATATTGCTTTTGACCCTGTTCTTTATCTGGCTGGCATACTGGGAAAGTAAGCGCTACTATCAGCCCATTGATAAGATCAATCAGCTGTTCAGCCAGGTTCCCGACCGGGAAGATGAAGACGAATTAAACCGCATCACCGAAAGCATAGAGCAGCTGATCGGTGAGAAGAACAGCTACCGGGAGAAGATGCTGACCATCAGTCCCTATGCCGAGGCGGGAATGATGCAGGCCATCGTTTCCGGAACAGCCGAGCAGGAGAGGATCAGTATCTTATCCGATGAGAACTTCCTGGATCTGAAAAGACCTTACTATATTGTATCCGTAGTGAACTTTGCCTATGAAGGGAAGCGTCCCTCCAACGAGAAACTGCGGGAACAGGTGGAAAGCGTGCTGGATCGTACGGTGGAGACATTTTCTTCGGAGGAAATGCACATCGTCTACTATTTCCGGGATATCTTCAACAGTTATCTGATCCTGAACTTCGATGAAGATAGTGTGCAGGATGACCTGTTTTTCAGTATCCATAAGCACATTGCAGCCTCTGTCAGTGATTCCCACTGCATGGTTTCCATGGGTGTGGACCGGGTAAGAGACGATATCACCGAGTTAAAGGAAGCCTGCGAAAATGCCACCAGAGCGCTGGATGGCGTATTACGGGATTCCAGAGGCGAGATCTTCTTCCATGAAGTCACAACGCCGGAGCGGATCAGCTATTATTTCCCTGCGGATTTCCGCCACAAGCTGCAACAATGTCTGGAGAAGCGGGATCGTGTGGGAGTCCACGAGCTGTTGTTTGATATTTACAAGAAGAACCTGGACAAGGATGCCTCGGCGGAAGTATACCGTGCCCTGCTGGATGAGGTACATTTAAGCATCATCAAGCAGCTGCGGGATATGACCATTCTTCGAACCGTCCATGTGAAGGTTGAGCGGCCCACCGGCCTTATTACCTTACAGGAAGCCTTTGATTATTACGATGCGGCCCTTATGACCGCTATTGATTATCTGGATGCCCAAAGCGAAGATGCCAGGGAAGATATCAAGCTGGATGAAAGCATCATAAGCTATGTGGAAGAACATTATTGCGACGAGGAAATGAGTCTGCAGTTTTTGTCCGACCGGTTCAATGTGAGCAATAAATATCTGCTGTTATTATTTAAAGAGCGCTATAATACCACGTATTTACAGTTCATTCAGACCAGACGGATCCATAAGGCAGCAGAACTTTTAAAAGAAGGAAGGTTATCTTTGACGGAAGTGGGAGAAGCATGCGGCTATACCAACCAGCTCACCTTCCGACGGAACTTTAAGAGCATCATGGGCTGTAACCCCAGTGAATATGGGGGA
>JAIKYN010000011.1 GCA_024683155.1 Lachnospiraceae bacterium
ACCTGCATTACCGGCATATCTCCGTAGGTTCCTGCAAAATGCTGCAGCAGTGCAGCACCGGTAGGGGTACATAATTCGCCCTGTACGCCACCGCCGTAAATGGGCGCCTCTTTCAGGATCTCCGCCGTAGCAGGTGCCGGAACCGGCAATACGCCGTGGGCACAATGCACCGTGCCGCTTCCCACATGAATGGGAGAAACCACGATTCTTTCAGCCCCCAGCTTATCCAGCAGATAGCAGACCGCCATCACATCGGCTACCGCATCATAGGTACCCACTTCGTGGAAATGGATGTCTGTAATGGGCTTATCATGAACTTTGCCTTCTGCCCGGGCGATGGTCTCATATACCGCCAGTGCATGGTCTTTCACTGCTTGCGGTGCATGGGTTGCCCCGATCATATCCCGGATCTCATCCATTCCCCGGTGCACATGGTGATGATGATGGTCATGATCTTCCTCATGATGATGATGATGGTGCTCATGCTCTTCTTCATGATGGTGATGATGGTGCTCATGCTCTTCTTCATCGTGATGATGATGCTTATGGTCCTCATCGTGGTCATGGTGGTGATGATCATGGTCTTCCTCATGATGGTGGTGATGTTCCCCCTCCTCCTCACCGTCCACGGTAACGTGCATATGGGTTCCGGTGATGCCGCATTTCTCGCTGTTCTCACAGCTGTAGGCCACATGCGGGATCCCCAGATCATTCAGTTCCCGCAGCGCCTGTTCCTTATCTTCCATCAGTTCCAGCAGGGCCGCGGTCAGCATATCTCCTGCAGCACCCATCTTGCATTCAATGTATAAAGTCTTCATTCATTTTCCTCTGTCAGAAACAGACCGTTTTGCCGGTCTGTTTCCAAAACATTAACGATGATTGATCAGGCTGGCCTGATATCCTGCTCCGAAGCCGTTATCGATGTTTACCACCGATACGCCGCTGGCGCAGGAATTCAGCATGGACAGCAGTGCCGAGATCCCTCCGAAGGATGCGCCGTATCCCACCGAAGTAGGAACTGCCAGCACCGGACATTCTGCCAGTCCTCCAAGAACACTGGCCAAAGCCCCTTCCATGCCTGCAATGGCGATGACCACATTGGCATCCACTATATCATCCAGATGTGCCAGGGTACGGTGTAAACCGGCTACCCCCACATCGTATAATCGCTTCACCTTATTCCCCATGAACTCCGCTGTCAACGCAGCTTCTTCCGCCACGGGAATATCACTGGTGCCACCGGTAGCCACCACGATGGTGCCTTTCCCGTCCGGCTGCGGAATCCCTCCGATAATGGCAAGACTGGCATCGGCATGATAGGTCATGGTATGGATTTTCTCTACTTCCGCCGCCTTTTCCGGAGAGATACGGGTGATCAGGATACGCTCCTGTCCGGATTCCAGCAGGCTTCCTACGATGCCGCTGATCTGCTCCGCCGTCTTACCGGCCCCGTAGATCACTTCTCCCACGCCGGTACGAAGGGCTCTGTGGGTATCCAGCTTCGCATAGCCGATGTCCCGGAAGGGTTCTGTTTTCAGTTGATGCATGGCCTGTTCCACGGATATGCTTCCGTCCTGCACGCCCTTAAGAAGGGCTTTTACATCCTCATTCATACCTTGTCCCTTTTTATTTCCTGTGCACTCATCATCTGCCTAAGATCTGTATTCCCGGATCTTCGCAGTGGTTATTTCCCCCGGCTGTCTGCAGGCAGCGCTTCGTTCATGCTGCCGGTACGATATCCCTGAAGATCCAGGGATATATAGGAAAACCCGATCTCTTTGAATCGCTTTACGATACGGGTTCGATTGTCTTCATTTAATAAAACGGGAAAATCCTCCGGGGAAGCCTCAATGCGGGCCACATTTCCATGGATCCGCACCCGGTACTGGTATAAGCCCAGCTGAGACAGCAGGATCTCTGCTTCTTCCACCATCTTCAGTTTTTCCGCCGTGATGTGTTCTCCATAAACAAAACGGGACGCCAGACAGGCAAAAGAAGGTTTGTTCCAGGTAGGAAGATCCAACTCTTTGGAATAGTCCCGGATCTCCTGCTTCGTCAGTCCTGCTTCCCGCAAGGGACTGAGGATCCCCAGCTCCTCAATGGCTTTTAGTCCCGGGCGGTAATCCCCCAGGTCATCCACATTGGAACCTTCTGCCAGATAGTGCATCCCATTTTCCTGTGCCAGCTGCAGCATCCCGCTAAAAAGGATGTGCTTGCAGATGTAGCACCGGTTGCCGGGGTTTGCCGCAAAGCGTTCATCTTCCAGCTCATGAGAAACAAAGGGAATCTGACGGATCCCCTCTTTCCGGCAGAAGGCTTCTGCTTCCTGCTTCTCACGCACCGGAACCACCTGACTCATGCCGGTTATGGCAATGCAGGCATCCCCCAACGTGTCATGTGCAACCTTCAGAAGAAAGGTAGAATCCACTCCGGCAGAAAATGCCACAGCGACGCTTCCTTTCTCCTTCAGGTATTCTTTTAATCGGTTTAACTTACTGTGATCCATAGATCGCTTTCTGCTGCGGGATGGATCATTCAAATACTGCTGCGCAATCCTGCAGTCTGGTGATGATGTTGATGTGCTGAGGACAGACACTTTCGCACTGTCCGCACTGGATACACGCGCTTGCAAGTCCGCGGTCCTTGGTCACCTTCTCGTAATCCTTCTGACCGGCCTCTGTCTGTTCCCAGATCAGCTGCTTGTTTCTTGCAGAGAAGATCTCGGGGATCGGGATCTGCATGGGACATCCGTCGGTACAATAATGGCAGGAAGTACAGGGAATGGAATCGATACTGTCCAGAATATCCTGTGCCTTGCGGATCACGCCCTGCTCTTCTTCGGAAAGGGGCTTGAAATCACGCATGTAGGACAGGTTATCTGCCATCTGCTCTACGTTGGACATACCGGATAATACGGTGATGATGCCATCCAGAGATGCCACAAAACGGATCGCCCAGGATGCAATACTCATCTCAGCGTTGGAGTTCTTTAACAATTCCCGTACGGCACGGGGAGGATTTGCCAGAGTACCGCCCTTGATGGGCTCCATAACGGTAATGGACTTACCGTGTTTTCTGGCTACTTCATAACAGGCTCTGGACTGTACATCGGGATTGTTCCAGTCTGCATAGTTGATCTGCAGCTGTACAAACTCTGCATCGGGATGCGCGGTAAGGATCTCATCCAGACGCTCCGGTGTGGAGTGGAAAGAAAAGCCGTAATGCTTGATCAGTCCTTTCTCCTTCATCTCTTTCACATAGTCCCAAAGATGCCATTCGTCGTATTTCTTGTAATTGCCATCCTGCAGTGCATGGAGCAGATAGTAATCGATATAACCTGCGCCGGTACGCTCCAGGGAGGTAAGCAGCTCCTGCTTTGCGCTTTCTTCATCCTTTGCCGCAAAAACTGCCAGCTTTGTTGCCAGGGTGTAGCTTTCTCTGGGATAACGATCCACTAAAGCTGCCTTTGCTGCCTTCTCGGACTCACCACCGTCATATACATAAGCGGTATCAAAATAGGTGAGACCTGCATCCATGAACATGTCCACCATTTTCTTGGTCTGCTCGATATCGATCCTGGACGGATCGTCCTTCTCCTTGGGCAGTCTCATAAGACCGAAGCCAAGCTTCGGTGTATGTTCACCAAAATAACGTTCTTCCATAAACGTAACCCTCCATCAAACAGAATTTATGTTTCTATGGAAAAGTATAGCATAACCTTTACAATTGTAAATGTTTTATTTTTCAATGTGTAAAGCAAAGGAGGAAGACAATTCTCCGATGTATCTGATCACATCGTCCTGGTTAAAGTTCATATTGTTCTGGAAGGCAAAGAATGCACCGTAGATCTTATAGGAAAGCATCACCGCATGCTTCATGTCTCCCTTGTGCTCCGGCTTATACTGATAGAAGCGCTCCTTAATGGCTTCTTCCATCTTCATGGGAAGCTTATAGCTCTGGCTTCCGGAGAACAGCGTCCGCATGATCCCCACATCCGGTTTGCAATAATTCAGCACATCCACGGTAAAACGGCCCGGCTCGTTGATGATGGAATCGGGATGATCCAGCTCGGAAATGATCCGCTTGAAGACCTCCATCTGCAGGCGGTCCGAAAGATCATAAATATCATGATAATAAGAATAGAAGGTGGACTTGTTTACATCAGCGATCTCACACAGTTCCACCACCTTGATATCCTCCAGCGCCTTCTTTCTGCGCATCTTAAGGAACGTATCCACGATCCTGCGCTGGCTCTTGGTAAGTTTCATCTCTCTGAAATAATCAATGTCTGCTATCTGTTTTCCCGGCATAGCCTCTCCTCTCTTTTCTACCCCTCGTACACAAGATACATTCGGAAATCCGTCCTTTTACAGACAGATGTCGGCACTCGAAAATACTTATTTTTCGTTATTTCAGTATAAATTCTCAAAAGCAGACTCGTCAACGGTATTTGTCTATATTTAGATAGTTGTCCGAAACTGTACATCCCCTTGGATCTGTCCGTTTATCTCCGGGAACGCTTTCATCTGGTCTTATGAAAATATATCAATCTGAACATTTTAATATATTCAAATCATCCTAAAATCAAATACAAAGATCCGGATATTTCCCGATCAGCTGCAATGATCCAAATATTTCTCAAAGGAGACACACTTATGAAACGAATCCTTACCATTCAGGATATTTCCTGCTTAGGAAAATGCTCCATCACCATTGCTCTTCCCCTGTTATCTTCCATGGGCGTAGAGACCGTGATCCTTCCCACCGCCGTATTATCCACCCATACCATGTTCCGGAATTTCACCGTAAAAGATCTTACGGATCAGCTCCTCCCCATTACCGATCACTGGAAGTCCGAAGGCGTAACCTTCGATGCCATCTACACCGGTTATCTGGGCTCTGCGGAAGAGATCGAGATCACAAAGAAGATCTTCCGGGAATTCAAGACCAAAGATACCCTTATCTTCATCGATCCTGTCATGGCCGACAACGGAAAGCTTTATCCCGCCTTTGACGAATCCTATGCAGCCTTAAATGCAGGGCTCTGTGCGGAAGCCGATATCATCGTTCCCAACCTGACCGAAGCCTGCTTCATGACCGGTACGTCCTATAAGGAGAACTTTACGGAAGCCGAATACAAAGAGCTCTTACAAAAACTCGGGGCTCTGGGTGCGGAGAAGGTAGTCCTTACCGGCGCTGTATTATCCGAAGGCATGACCGGCGTTTACGGTCTGGATACCACCACCGGAGAATACTTCCGGTATCAGAATCGCAAGATCGATGCATCCTATCATGGCACCGGAGATGTGTTCTCCAGCGTATCCGTAGGCGGCATCTTAAACGGCCTGTCCCTGATGGATTCCTTCAAACTGGCGGCCGATTACACCGCAGATACCATTGCCGCTACCATGAAAGATCCTAAGAAGCCCTGGTACGGCGTAAACTTTGAGGAGACCATCCCTCAGCTGGTCCGCAACCTGGAAGCTGCAAAAAAGGCCTGAGCACGTCGGATTTTCTTACAAAAAGCATCGGTTTATCTGATAGTAGCCCGGAGATTATCTGCTAGAATGAGAATCAGAAGAAAATTCCCCAACGGAGGTTAGCTATGGAACAATTTACAACGATCCCTCATGTGGACAAACCGGTCTCCCGCATGTTCTTCGGAACCCAGTCCCAGGCTATGTGTATGGGCAAGGATTCCACCGACGTGCTGGATTCCGTTATCGATGCAGGCATTCAGACCCTGGATACCGCTCGCGTATACGGTGAATCCGAGAAAGTCATCGGCAAATGGATGGAACTTCGGAAGAACCGCAACGATCTGGTCATTCTTTCCAAAGGCGGACATCCCACCTTCTTCGGAAAGAAGCGCATATCAAAAAAAGAGATCTGCGCCGACCTGGAGCAATCTCTTCGTTATCTGAAAACCGACTATATTGATATTTACCTGTTACATAGAGATGATCCTGCCGTGGATGCCGGCGAGATCACAGAGATCTTAAACGAACTTCATAAAGAAGGAAAGATCGGGGCGTTCGGCGGTTCCAACTGGACCGTGGAGCGGATCAAAGAAGCAAACGCCTATGCTGCTGCCCATGATCTCATCCCCTTTGAGGTATCCAGCCCTAATTTCGGCCTGGCAGAACAGGTACGGGATCCCTGGGACGGAACCTGCGTGACCATTACCGGTGACGCCGCCAGAGAAGACCGCAAATGGTATGCGGAGACAAAGATGCCGGTAGTTGCCTACTCCAGCCTTGGAAGAGGCCTGTTTTCCGGTAAGTTTACCTCCGCCGATGTTTCCCATATCAAGGATTACCTGGACCGCGCTGCCATGCAGGGCTATACCAGCGAAGAAAACTATGAGAGGCTTCGCCGCTGCGAGACACTGGCGAAGGAGAAGAACTGTCTGGTTCCCCAACTGGCTCTGGCCTGGATGTATCACCAGCCTCTCAATGTATTCACCATCATCAGTTCCACCAAGACCACTCGTATGAAGAGCAATCTGGAAGCACTGAACATTTCTCTTACTGAAGAAGAATGCAAGTATCTGAATCTGGAAGATTAGATCACAACATCCGCTATGGATTCTCCGGGGTGCACCAGGATCCCGGAGATCCCACAGCGTTTGGCGATCTCCAGATCTGCTCCCGGCTCGTTGCCGATCATCACCGATTCCTTCTTTTTCATGTCATGTTTTTTCATCAGCCGCTCTAAGAATTCCTTTTCCGGCTTTAACAGATCCTCATCCGAAGAAATAAAGATATCGTCAAAATAAGGCACCAGACCCAGGGTTTCCAGCTCCGGCCAGGTAAAGATCTTCTGTGCATTGGATAGAAGATAGACCTTGCAGCCTTCCTTATGGAGCATTTCCAGCGTTTTCAGCGTTCCCGGGAACAGTTTCATTTTTGTCCGGGACAGGATCCGGAAGGTATTGGCGATCTGATAGACGAACAGCTGCTTTTCCTTTTCGCTCCAGGTCTCCGGGCTTACAAGGAGCGCCCCATCCTTTCTCTTAGGCATCTCCAGGAGAAGCTCCAGGAACACTTCTTCCAGCCGGATCTCCGGCAGCTTTACCTTGAGACGCTTTGCGGCTTCTACCCGCTTTTCCTTTTCCAGTTTCCAGAACCGGTCGGATAAAGACGCCGCGGTGCAGTCACATCCGTAGGTGCGGTAAATATCCGCCATCCTCCGCCACAAGCTCACGGAATGTTCATTGGTATGGATATCCACCAATGTTCCGTAGAGATCAAAGATATAATTCTTGTACTTCATAAGCCCTGTTCCTCATGTTCCTTTTTTCCATATCCGCAATAACCGGCCGTACTTGCCGGCCGGAAATCTCCTGTTCTGTATTCTATGCCGGGATACCCAGCATTACACAGCTTCCCCCGGGGATCTGAACGGTATATCCGCCCTTGGGCGAAATCCTGATCTTTAAGGCCGGATCCGAGCCTGCTGCCAGGCCTTCTCCCGCCAGCGCCTTCTCCCACAGGTGACTGTTATCTTCCTTTACCAGAATCTGCCAGATCTTTCCCTCCGGTGCCTTCGGAAGTGCGATCCTCTGCGCATCCTCCAGGCTGTTGTATGCCCCGAAGATAGCAGAAAATGTCCCTTTTTCTCCTTCCAGGGTACCCATAAAGCTTACCACTCCGCCATGGGAATGCAATATACGGATCCGGTCCGCAGCCTCTGCATCCTTGGCACACAACACCGGAACCCGCTTCCGAAGACCGATGAGCCCCCGGTAAAAGGACACCATGTCCTCGTTTTCCCGGATCAGCTTCCAGTCCAGGCGGTTTAAGGTTACCGGAGCGTTAAACGTGTTGTCGTTCCCCTCTTTGGTCCGGAGGAATTCCTCTCCCGACAGCAGGAAGGGTCTTCCGGGACACATAAGGTAAATGGACGCCGCTAAGCGGTTCTGCCGTTTCCGTATGGTTTCCTCTTCCGTGGTGCAAAGCAGCTTATCCCAAAGGGTCAGATTATCGTGACAGGATACATAGCTGATCCAGCGGGATGCGGGACGCCCGTATGCCTTAAAGCCTGCCGCGATGAGTTCTTCCATATCTTCCCGGCCGTTGACAAAGCCGGCATCCAGATCATCAAAGACCGATCCCTTTATGCCGTCTCTTAAATCATCCTGGAACATACCGATGGAAGGAAGCAGCCATTCTTCGTTTTCCTTTAAGGATCCCATCTGGTCCGGCTCCATATGAGTATCGCCGGCGCCCCAGGGTTCTCCGTACAGGACTTTCTCCCCTTCTCCGTAGATGGCATCCAGCTTCTTCCGGATCCGGTTCATAAGGGTCACATCCAGAAGTCCCATCAGATCAAAGCGAAAGCCGTCCATATGGTATTCCCGGGCCCAGTAAAGTACCGAATCTTCAATATATTTCCGTACCATGCTCCGTTCCGTGGCCACATCGTTGCCACAGCCCGAGCCGTTGCTGGGATTTCCTTTTTCATCTATGCGATAGAAGTACCAGGGCATGGTCTTCTGCAAACAGGTATCCAGGGAGAAGGTGTGATTGTAAACCACATCCATGATCACCCGAAAGCCTGCATCATGCATGGCTTTTACCATTTCCCGGGCCTCCCGGATACGTACTTCTCCGTGAAAGGGATCCGTGGAATAGGAGCCTTCCGGCACATTGTAATTCACCGGATCATAGCCCCAGTTAAAGGCCTCTTTATCCCCGGCTTCATCCACGGAACCGTAGTCATACATGGGCATGATCTGCAGCGTGTTGATCCCCAGGGCTTTTACATAGGAAAGCCCGGTGGCAGGTCCCTTCGGATCCCCGTCCAGATGGGTATCTCTCTGGGCAAAGGCCCTGTAGGTCCCACGGACCTCCGGATCAAAGCCTCCTGCAGGATCCCAGGAAAATTCCTTTACATGAAGCTCGTAGATCACATCTTCCGCTTCCCGGGCCGGGGGCGTATCCTCCTGCCATCCTTCAGGCTGCGTACGACTTAAGTCCACCAGCATGCTGCGCAGTCCGTTGACCCCGCAGGCTGTTGCATAAGGATCCTGACTGGTGATCCAGTTTCCCTCTATGAAAAGTTTAAATACATAATAGGTCCCGTGAAGGTCTCCCGTTTTCTCCCAGATCCATACGCCCTGCTTTTCCCGGTGCATGTCCTCCGTAAGGAAGGCTTCCCCTCCGGTTCCGTCTTTAAAAAAGCTGACGCACGCCTTCTCCGCCACCGGGCTCCACAACCGCAGCAGCGTCTTTTCTTTGGTAACGATGGGCCCCAGCATTCCCTCATAATGATAGTCCGCATCTTCTTTGTTGGTCCGATAGTAGTCCTTCCACTGGATCGGTGTCTTTTTCATTTTGCCTCTCTCTTACTCTCCTCAAGCCGCAGCCCTCCACAGTCCTGTAACTGTTCCCTTTGGAAGGTTTGGCGCTCACCTCATTTTTCAAAAAAGTATCTCAGATCAGTGCAAAGCTTCTGGCTCCCAGTACCAACGTTCCCTGCGTGATCACGGCTTTCCCGATGCCGCACAAAGGTGCCGGCGTCATAGGATATTCAAAGGCCCGTCCTTCTTTGGCGAAGGCTTCCTCCACCATTTTAAGAGGTATCCGTTTCTCTTCCCCGGTGGGATTGATGGCGCATACAAAGTTACCTCTCCTGTAAACGAAAGGCTCACCTTTTTCTCCCAGGATCACTGCAAAGTCACCATCCGCCTGTAATTCCGGAAGATCATGGCGAAGCCCGGACAGGGCTTTTACCGTATGGTACAAGGATGCGGGATCTTCCTTCTGTCTCTCCACACTGGGGGCATCCTCTGCAGGATCTACCGGCAGATAAAGCTTATCCGGGGTTGCCGCAGAAAAGCCTTTCGTTTCCCCGTCTGTCCACTGCATGGGCGTTCTGCTTCCCGTACGGGAATAGCCGCCTTCCTTGGTGGGCAGATCCTTCCGATAGTGCATACCGATCTCATCCCCGTAATACAGAAAAGGTACGCCGGGAAGGGTATACATCAGGGCATAGAACAGCTTGATCTCGTCATCCGCAAGGCCATTCTTGATCCTGGGGGTATCATGATTGCCGGAAATAAAGGCAATGTATCCGTTCTCTCTGGTCTTCTCGTACTTGGGCAGGTAATCGGCAAGAAACCGGGTAATGTCCCCGTCTCCCGCTGTACGGAAGTAGCTGTTATCTTCTCCCTGTGATTCATAATCACGCACCAGGGTGTTGTAACCGTTTCCTACATGATCCAGGTAGAAATCCATATCAAATCCGGCGCCGCAAAGGGCAAGCTCGGGATTACTCCACTCTGCCACGAAGGCTGCTTCCGGGAAATCTTTTCGAACGGAAGCAAAGATATCCTGCCAAACCGTGCAGGTACCGTTCTTATCCGGATCATCGTCCTTCACCAGAGAATCCGCCATATCCACTCTGAAACCGTCACATCCCATGGAAAGCCAGAACCGGATCACATCCTTCATTGCTTCCCGGGTAGCCATACAGTCCGGATCGTCCATGGCCTTCTGCCAGGGCAGGGAAGGATGGCGGAATCCGTAATTCAGTGCCGGCTGACACTTAAAGAAATTCAGCATATATACGCCGCTTCTGGGGTACTCTCCTCCAATATAAGGATGTCCGGGAATGGCTCCGTACCAGAAATCCGTCCAGATGAAGCGGCCGGAATATTCATTCTTCTCAACCTTTCCGCTTTCCAGAAACCAGGGATGTTCTTCGGAAGTATGGCCGGGTACCAGGTCCAGAAGCACATGGATCCCCCGCTTATGGGCTTCTTCAAAAAGCTGCTTTGCGTCCTCATTGGTACCGTACCGGGATGCCACCTTCTTGTAGTCCCGCACATCATACCCCGCATCCTTAAATGGAGAGTCATACCAGGGATTGATCCACAATGCATTCATTCCCAGGTCCTTAATGTAATCCAGCTCGGAAATGATCCCCTGGATATCTCCGATCCCGTCCCCGTTGCTGTCCTTAAAGGACTGGGGATAGATTTCATAAAACTGAGCGTCTTTTAACCATTGGATCATGTCATTCTCCTTTTCGTCGTCCTGTTTTTTATTCGGCCCGTATTTTGTCTTTTTCATTGTCCTGTTTTCTACAGAACATATCTTACCGGTTGCACCGGCATTTGATCGTTTCTACTGTATAAAGACCGCCACCGAATACCCCGGCAAAGTCACGGTCCCTCCATCCCTTGTTACCACTCCTTCATCCGCCAGGAGTACAGCCGCAAGTTTCCCATAGGAAGCTGCTTCCTCCGGCAAGGTAAGGATCCGGGACTCTTCTGCTACATTGAAGACCACCAGCACATCTTCATAGGCTTTACTTCTTCGGATAAATGCGGCAGCACTTCCTTTCGATGCCTGGTCTTCCTTTGTTTCGTCCGTTACTGCTAAAAGCTCCACCGCTTCCGTTGCCCCTCTGGCGATCACCGGGAAGCTGTTACGGATGCGGATGGCACTGCGGTAGAAGTTCAGGATGGAATCCGGATCCTCCAGCTGCTGTACCACACCGGGATTGGGCTGGTCAAAGGATTCCATATCCGCAGGGCCACTGCAGGTTCCTTCTGCCTTGTTTTCACTGTCCCATACCATGGGGGCCCGCTTGTTTTCATCTTTCCCGGAACCTTTCATGCCGATCTCTTCTCCGTAATAGAGAAAGGCATTTCCGGTCATGAGAAGGTTCAGTGCTCCGGCCATCTTGGTCTTTTGCGCACCGCCTTTGGCAAAATAGCCGAAGCTCCGTGCCATATCGTGATTGGTATAGAACGGTGCGTTGATGTAATCCGGGAAGATGGATGCATACAGTGCCTCCTCTTTCTCCAGTGCCTCTACATAGTCAGGTGCTTTATTACCTTTGTTTACTGCTGTGGCGATGACACCCTCTGCACCTGCAAACTTAAAGTCGAAGAAGGAATCAATGCCGCTCTCATAATATTCACTGTATCCGTTCTGATTTAACCAGGCTTCACCTACCATGTAGGCATCCGGGTCCAGACCTGTGACCGTCTCATCCATAAAGGTGAGGAAGTCAATGCTTGCCCGGGTGTCCTCGGTATAGTAACTGGTAACAGCATCCAGGCGGAATCCGTCTACCCCCTTATCCAGCCAGAACTTACAGATCGCTGCGATCTCATTTCGTACATTTTCATTGTCCAGGTTAAGATCGGGCATACCCGACCAGAATCTGGCTTCATAATACCAGCCGCTTCCTCCCAGGGGTTCATCTCCCGTGCGCTTCTCCCTTGAAAAGTTGTAATACTCCACGTAGGGACAAACACCCGGATCCGGCTGCGTTCCTTCCGGAAGACTCTTCAGGTATGTGGCTGCCTCCTGAAACCAGGGATGTTCATTAGAGGTATGGTTTACTGCCAGATCCAGGATCACGGTAATGCCCCGTTTATGGGCTTCTTCCAGGAAGTTCTCAAAGTCTTCCATTGTGCCATACTCTTCGTCAATGCCCATATAATCGGTGGTGTCATATTTATGATACGTAGGAGAAGGAAAGATCGGCATCAGCCAGATCCCGTTGCACTCCAGATCCTCTCCTTGACCCGGAGCTCCATCGTTGATGTAGTCCAGGCGGGAAGTCAGACCCTGCAAGTCTCCTACTCCATCGCCATCACTGTCACAGAAGGAATAGACAAATACCTCGTAGGTGGTCCGGTATTTATCCTCCGGAATATCCGGTTGCAAAGTACTTGTCAACTCTGCCATCTGGGAAGAGTTGATCTCCCCTTTATTTTTGTTTGCAGTTGTTTCTTCCGCTTTTACCGTTTCTTCCGTTTCGGTTGCTGCGGAGGTCTCCGGGGCAGCCGGCTGTGGCCCGCTCATTTCCTTATCTCCGCAGGCACTCAAAAGTAAAGCAGCCGCCACAAGCAGCCCGGTCATTTTCGTAAATCGTCTCTTCAAACCCTTCTCCTCATAAAAAAATCCCCAGGAGACATGCTCCGCTCCTGGGGAAATACGTTCAGATCAGCCCTTAACTGCTCCGCCTGTAACACCTTCTACATAATATTTCTGCAGTGCCATAAACAGGATGGTGACCGGAATGGCAACCAGGATACCGCCGGCGCAGAACCGGGTAAAGTAACCCTGATAATCATTGGTCCATACCCAACGGGTCATGGCAACGGCTACGTTATAACTCTTATCATGTCCGAAAGCGATGTAGGAAGCAAATACATAATCGCACCAGGGAGCCATGAAAGCGGTCAGTGCCGTATAGATGATAATGGGCTTACACATGGGGATCATCATGGTAATGAATATTCTGGCTCTGGATGCGCCATCAATGCGGGCTGCTTCATCCAGGGACTTGGGTACGGTGTCCATATAGCCCTTGCATACATAATAGCCCATACCGGAACTGGCTACCGATACCAGGATCAATCCGGGGATGGCACCTGCCTGGGTAAGACCTAACTGCTTTAACAGGAAGTACAGACAGATCATGGTAAGGAACCCGGGGAACATACCCAGGACCAGCCAGAACCGCATCAGTAAGGTTCTTCCCTTAAACCGCATCCGGGACAATGCATAGCTGACGCATAAGATCATCACGGTCTGCAGGATGGATACGAAGAAAGCAATGGTCAATGTATTGCCGTACCATCTTACATAATTGGTCTCCTCGGAAAACAGGAACTTATAGTTATCCAAAGAGAATGCATGAGGGATCAGGTAATCTACCATACCGCCGGTCTCCGTGATATAGGAACGGAAGGACTGCAGTACCAGACCTACAAAGGGGAACAGCCAGATCACACTGATGATGATCAATAACAAATAAGCGAAGAAATTGGAAATATGTTGTTTTCTCTTCATAGAAGCGGTTGTTTGCTTTGCCATTATTGGAAGCCCTCCTCATCTTTTACTGAAGGTAACAGGTTGTAAACCGATAACGAGATCACCGCAGTAACAAGGAATACCATGATACCGATGACAGCTGCCATCTTGTAGTTGGTTTCATTCAGGGTCATCTTGTACAGCCAGGTTACCAGAAGGTCGGTACGTCCGGCGCTTCCCATCATCTTGGTGGAAGAAGGTCCACCCTGGGTCAGCAGGAATATGACATTGAAGTTATTCAGGTTACCGGTAAACTGGGTCAGCAGATACGGTCCGGTAACAAACAGCATATAAGGAAGGGTGATGCTCTTGAACATCTGCCAGGGAGATGCGCCGTCGATCTTGGCACTCTCGTAGAGGTCGGCAGGAATGTTCATCAGCAGACCCGTTGCGATCAACATTAAGTATGGAATACCGATCCAGATGTTCACCGCGATAATGGTGATCTTCGCCAGAGTCGGATTCGTCCAGAACGGGATATAGGAATCAATGATGCCCCACCGGATCAGGTAGGTATTGATCAATCCGTCGTTTGCAAACAGTTTCATAACATACAGAAGGGATACAAACTGAGGAACCGCAATGGTCAGTACCAGGATGGTTCTCCACAGTTTCTTAAAACGGATGCCCTTCTTATTGATCAGGATGGCAACTGCCATTCCAAGGAAATAATCAATAAAGGTAGCAAAGAATGCCCAGACAAGTGTCCAGCCCAGGACCGAAAAGAAGGTACCGCCGAAACCGGTGCCGCCAAAGCTGAACATATTTCGATAGTTTTCAAGGCCCACCCAGGTAAAGAGCTTGGAGGGCGCCTGATGATTCATGTCATAGTTGGTAAAGGATACGCAGACCATGAACAGAATGGGAAGTACGGTAAAGATAAATACGCCTGCAACCGGAACGGCCATCAGGGTCTTATCAAAATTGGAATCAAAGAGAGACTGAAAATCCTTCTTGTTACCGGGAAGTGTCTTGCTGGCTTTTAAGATAGCTTCTTCCTTCCGATTCTCTGCAATGTTCATCCGCCATAAGGCGATAATTGCGATCACTGCCAGAATGGTCAGAAGACCAAATAACAGGATCAGGAAACTGTTGTCACCATATACAGTGGAACGGCCCTTCTTATAGGTCTCAACGGTTCCCAATGTAGTGATCTTACTTACATAACTCCATCCGAACCGGACCATATACCAGATAAAAGCAAGCTCCAGTCCAAGATACATCAGGCCTCTTAAGATCGCGCCTCTGCAGAGGGGTCCGAAGCCCATAATAATATATGAAATACGAGTCTTCCAGTCGCCATCCCGGAATGTTGTTCCGATCTCTTTGATGTTTTCAGCGATCGCTGTACCGATATGGCCTTTCTTCTGTTGTGCCATGCTCGCTTCCTCCAGTTGTTTGTCAGGTCTTTGGATTACATGGAAAAATTCGCAAACGGCAGAGAGACGGATCTCTCTGCCGAATGGAATTAAAATTCAGGACTATTCGATAATTACTGAACTGCGATCTGATCCTGAACAGCCTGAAGAGCTGCCGTAAGATCATCATCAGAAGAATCTGCAGTCAGAGTCTTGGAAACCAGGTCACCACCGAGGGAACCTGCTGCGTTCCAGAAAGCTTCGGGATACTGAAGCTGAGGCTTCGCATAGGTCATCTGTGTAGCAACTGCTACGATGATAGGATCAGCCTGAACTTCTGCACTGTTGAATGCTGCTGTGTTGGAAGGACCCCAACCAAGTTCCTTATAACGAGCAAGCTGTACATCTTCGGAAGAAAGGAACAGAGCAACTGCATCACAAACAGCCAGCTTTAATTCGTCTTCCTGAGGCTTTACACCGAGAAGCTTGTAACCGCCCATACCGGACATCTGATAGGTCTTTCCGTCAGAACCTGTGAAGGTAGGAAGTGCTGCACAACCCATGTTGTCGCCGAACAGATCCTTTGCTGCGCCGGAATCCCATGTACCATCAACGATCGCACCGATGTTGGTTCCTTCGGAAATGGAAGAACCATTCTGGAAGGAAGAAGATGCTACCATGTCAGCCATCTCTCTGAAAGCTACCAGACCTTCTGCAGAAGCATAGGTAACATCAGAACCGGTGAACTCACCGTTGTCATCGGTTGTATAATCCAGCTTGCAGCCTGTTGCATAGAAGAAAGAGCTGTTGTACCAAGCGGAATCAACCTGGAAATAGAAGTTCTTGCCTGCTGCTTCGCACTGCTCGATCACGCCCTCTAATGTAGAAGCATCTGTCACAACGCTCTTGTCATAATACAGGAAGAATGTGTTATCAGCTGTAATAGGATAAGCATATAATGTACCACCAACGGTAGCTGCTGTGATGGCATTTGCATCATTCTCAGCTGCAAGTACTGCTGCGTTCTCATCCAGAACAGACTCGATGGCGCCTGCAGATACCAGACGGGATAACTGATCCTGTGCGAATGTGTAAACATCTGCACCTGCAGTTACATCGTTGATCATGTTGTTTGCTGCATCGCCTTCGCCAACAGGCTCTACTGTAAATGTATAACCTGCAAACTGGGGATTTGCTGCAGTAAACTCAGCAAGCTGAGCAATGGTGAAATCAACTGCAGCCTCAGCAACCCAAACCTTGATATCGCCTGTGCCGTAATCGGTAACTTCTTCAGCTACTTCTTCTACGACAGACTCAGCAACTTCTGCTGCTTCGGAAACTTCTGCTACAGCGCTTTCCGCTGTGCTTGCTGCTTCCTGTACCTCTGCGGAACCGCATCCTGCTAACATAGCTGTTGCAAGAACACCGGTCATCAATAAAGATACTAACTTCTTCTTCATTAAAACAATCCTCCTCTTCCGTTACGCCGTGTGCGCAACCGAATGTGCTATTGCACGTTTGTATTTGTGGAACCTGTCTGCGAAGTTTCGTTTCCTTTCGGAATTAGTTTCGCTTTTTTTCGTTCCTTCTAAACCAACCTTACTCCCGAGTAAGTCAATTTGTCAATACCTCCCCATCTATTGAAGTATATTCTGTGAAAAGTATACAAATTGCTACCCCTGTTTTTCGTAAACTTTCGAGAAAACGGTTTCCGTCAGTTGCTTTTTTCGAAACTCCTATTTATAATCGGATTGGAAAAGGAAGGTTATGCTATGGCTACCATGAAGGACATAGCAACACGCCTTGGTGTTTCCTTAAGTACTGTATCCAAAGGCTTAAACGGCGGTCAGGATATCAGTGATTCCCTGCGCCAGACCATCCTGGATACTGCAGTGGAAGTTGGCTATATCAATCGAAAAGCCAAGAAGCAGGACACCCGGAGCGTTGCTGTATTTATTGAAAACATGGAATATGAGAAAGCCGATCAGTTCGGTTACGATATCGTTCTGGGCTTTCAGCAGGCTGCTTACCGTGAGAAATGGGGCGTTACCATCATCCCCGCAGACCACACGCTTCAGAAGAAGCATAAGTACGATGCTTACATGCTGCAGGGCAAATACTCTGCTGCTTTCTTCATGGGCTTTTCCCTGGACGATCCCTGGATGAACCAGCTGGCAGATACTTCCATCCCTACGGTATTATTGGATAACTTCATTCCCATCAATCCCAAGGTCAGTTCCATCGGAACGGACTCGGAGGAAGGCATCGATATGGCCATCGACCATCTTGCAAGGCTTGGACATGAGAAGATCGCATTCCTCAACGGTTCTGCCGGTTCTACCATATCCAATCAGCGTATGCTGGCCTACTTGAACAGTATGGCCCGGCATCACCTGCCCATTGATACCAGCATGGCGGTCTATGGCTACTTCGTAGCAGAAGCTGCCAAGTACCACGTTCCTGGTTTCCTGGATCAGGGTGCCACCGCGATCTTATGCGGCAACGACCTGATCGCATCCGGTGTCATCCAGTGCTGCAACGACTTAGGTTACTCCGTACCCGGCGATATCAGCGTCATTGGTTTTGACGATATCCCCCTGGCCGCTAACCTGCGTCCTGCCCTGACCACCATTGCCCAGAACCGCAACGAGCTTGGCCAGTGTGCTTACTACACACTTCACGCCATGATCCACAACGTATCCCTAAGCAAGAACCTGCTGCGTCCCAACCTGATCCTCCGGGACAGCACCGCCATTGCCAAGCCCCGTCTTGTGGTGCGCCGCAGCAACGACAAGGACACGGTGGACAACGTCAATCCCGAGCTGTACAGCCAGTTCGCCAAGCAGCAGCTCCTGAAATAAGAAGAAGTGATGAAGACATAGCAAAAGCCTGCGAGTTTCCTCGCAGGCTTCTTTTATTGTGGGCGTTATGCCCCAAATATTTACTTGTATGGCGGAGCGATGCGATCTTGTTTGCACGCGAATCATTGTGGCGTATCTTGATGAGCCAGGGCAAGTAATGGCAAAACCGATCCTGTTTGAAGCCCGTAGGGCAAGTTGATCGGGCTTTGCCATTGTTACGCAGACCGCAGCGAATCTTAGAGAAGCCACAGTGAGCGGCAAATAATATCGCAGCGGGAAGCCACTGCATCAAAGGGAAGGGGCATAACGCCCACAAATACAACTATGATGCAAGGAAACTCGCAGGTTGAAGACTTAGTTCTTCATCACTTCTTCGTATACATCCAGGATCTCCTGCTCGGGAGCCGGTGTCAGAAGGCTGACAACTACGTCTGCGACCAGTGCCAGAATGAAGGCGGGGAGCAGCTCGTAGATGGCGAAGGCACCGCCCAGAGGTGCGATGAGGAACTTCCAGACGAAGACCATGACGCCGCCAACCAGGAGGCCTGCGAAGGCGCCCTGACGGTTGGAACGCTTCCAGAATAAGGACAGCAGCATAACCGGTCCGAAGGTTGCGCCGAAGCCTGCCCATGCGAAGGATACAACACGGAATACGGAGCTGTTGGGATTCCATGCCAGGATGATACCGATGATCGCGATGACAATGACGGTACCTCTTGCCAGGATCATACCCATGCGCTGACTTAAGTCGATGCCCAGAAAGTCCTGTGTGATATCCTGGGATACGCTGGAGGATGCTGCAAGAAGCTGTGAATCTGCCGTGGACATGGTTGCTGCCAGAATACCTGCCAGAATGATACCGGCTACCAGAGCCAGGATCACGCCATGTTCTGCCATAAGGCCTGCGATCTTAATGATGATGGTTTCGGATTCCGCACTGGTGGTCAGCATGTCGATCTTGCCGGCTTTGGAGATGCTGTAACCGATGATACCGATAAAGATGGCAACTGCCATGGAGATCACAACCCATACGCTGGCGATCCGTCGGGAAATTGTCAGCTCCTTCTCATCCCGGATAGCCATGAAACGAAGCAGGATATGAGGCATACCGAAGTAGCCAAGACCCCATGCCAGCGTGGATACGATGGGAAGGAATCCATAGGAGCCTGCCGTATTGTCTGCCATATTATAACCCTGGAACAGGTTAAGATAACCGGGCAGCTCTTTTGCATTGGCTGCTACCTGAGCCATACCGCCGGCCTGACCGATCCCGAAGAATACCACGATCACAAGAGCGATACTCATAAACAGGCTCTGGATCAGGTCCGTGGTGGATACTGCCATGAAACCGCCCAGCGTAGTATAGCTGATGATGATCACGGCACCGAAAAGCATGGCCAGATGATAATCAATACCGAAAAGGCTGTTAAAGAGAGTTCCCACTGCCTTAAATCCGGATGCGGTATAAGGTACGAAGAATACCAGAATGATCAGCGCTGCAATGAGAGAAATGGCATGCTTCTTATCGCCATAGCGATTGGAGAAGTATTCCGGTACCGTAAATGCATTAAGCTTAGCGGAGTATCTGCGAAGTCTTCTGGATACCAGCAGGAAGTTGAGATAAGTTCCCACTGCCAGACCGATGACGGTCCAGCCGACTTCTGCCACACCGGCAATATAAGCCAGTCCGGGCAGTCCCATCAGCAGGTAAGAACTCATGTCGGATGCTTCCGCGCTCATGGCGGTAACCAGTGGTCCAAGGCTTCTGCCTCCGATGTAGAAGCTGTTGGAAGTATCTGCCGCCCCCTTACGGCTGAAGATCACACCGATCATCAGCATGGCAAACAGATAGGCTACAATAGTGATTACAATAATGATTTGTGCCGTTGTCATTTTCTTTTTTATCCCTTCTTGTTTTGTATAAAAATACGTGTATACATGAATATTTCCCTTCGAATATAAATTCTAGCATAGGGAATAAAATAATAAAAGCCCGATTTCATACGAAATCAGGCTTTTTCACAGTTTTGTATTTTTATAAATCAACGCATCCTTCGTTCGTGGTTCTCATAGAAGGCTCTCTTATCAATAAACATACGGGTTTCGGCACTGCGTACCAGTTCCTTTACCTTCTCGCCGGCATCCGCAATGGCAATCCCTACAGAAATATGGTAATCATGCTTGGCCAGATTTTCCTTGATCCGCTTGAATTCCTCCACCAGTTCCGTTTTCGCCCGATCCAGGCAAAAGACGATGAACTCATCCCCGCCCACACGGTATACATTCTCGGAACCGAAATTACCGCGCAGCTGATCGGCCACGTACTGAAGCATCTGATCGCCGGCCAGATGTCCTTTGGTATTGTTCAGTTCATGAAGGCCGTTAATGTCCACATAGATACAGCCAAGTCCTGCCAGTGCCGTCTCGGTTGTCCGGATCATCTCTTCGTAATTGTTCCGGTTCATGGTTCCCGTCAGAGAATCCACACCGGCCTTTCGTTCCGTCTCGGAGATGGAATTGCGGGTAGCACTGAGCATCCACATGAAGTAAATGCCGAAGAATACACTCATTGCCAGAAGGTAATAGCAAAGGTTGGTTTCCGTGGAGATTGCCGTGGCCAGCACCGCTTCATGGGGAACCCGAATCACTACGGACCAGTTGGCCAGTTCCATGGGCATGTAACAGAAATACTCATAGCTTTCCTCACCCATACGGCGGAAAGCGCCATAGCCTTCTCCTCCTGCCACGATGTCCATTACGATCTTATCCCACTGCCGATCATTATCCAACGGTTCGTACTCCAGATCCGCGAAATGCTCTCCTTCACGTCCTTCACTGCTTACAATGATCCTTCCGTCCTGCCGGTCTACGATCTCAAGCTTTCCCAGGCCCCCGTAAAAGTCCGAAACCCACGCTCCCATGATATTGGAGGGTTTGGTTTCGCCAAAAAGCATGGCAACTGTGGTTCCGTTCCTTCGAACAGGCACATAACAATGAACCACGGTGTGATCGTCGTCATACATACCGTCCTGCAGGCCGCAGTAATGTTCTCCTTCCGCTGCCTCCTGACGATATGCTTCATGCTCCATGATCTTCTCTTCCCGGGCATCCAACTGCATCAGAGTTCCGTCCGGCTTTAACAGGCCGATCCTGGAAATGGATGCGTTACTTTCATACACCGACATATAGCGCATGGCATCCTGTGCTTCCATGGTTTCATCTTCCGCCAGGATCCCCGCCAGCATCCGAAGCATCATACGGTCATTTCTCATATTGTATTCCAGTTCGGAGATCACTTCCCGGGTGGTATCCGTCAAGCGCATATAACATTCTTTCTGCGCGTTTTCGATCGTTTTATACAAAAACAGGACAGAAACCGCCACCGTTGCCGTGATTAGAAGGATCGTAGCAATGATACTGTATCTCTGATATTGGAATGAGCTGTTGGAATCTTTTGTCTTTGTCTTAGTCATCAGCCTTGTTCTTGCTCTTCTTGCTGCGCACCTTTTCCTTTGCCTGTGCATACATCTGCTCTAATCCGCTTCCTTCCGAATAGATCACATAGGCAGATGATACATAAGGTGTACAGGGCATGCCATCTACAGTTCCGATATTTAAAATTGCCCGGTTCAGATCCAGCTCCAAAGAACGGATCTCTTCTTCGTCCTCAAACTGACGGAGAACGGCAAATTGGTCTCCTCCTGTTCGGGCTGCGATACCGGTTACTCCAAGGGTATTACGGATCGCTTCTCCCACCTGCACCAGCAGATGGTTGGCCCACTCTCGTCCATATTCCTGATTGAATCTGCGGAACTGACGGATATCCAGATAGATCAGTGCATAATCCTTCTGCCGGAACAAAAAGCCTTCCGTATAACGGATACTTTCTTCCAGCAATCCCCGCATGTTCAGAAGTTCGGTGAGCGAATCGATATAAGACATCAGCTCCACATGTTCCGCCTTGGTGGTCTGATTGGTCACGTCTACAAAGTATCCGATGAGGCCGCTGATCTCATCTCCACGATACAAAGGCACCTTGCTGGCCAGAATATCCCGCTCACTTCCCTTGCAGATACATTTTCCCGGAACACCGCTGGTGGATTCTCCCCGCTCCAGGATCCGCAGCTCATCTTTACGGAAAGGTTCCGGATCCACATGCCATCCCATTTCCTCATCATTCTTGCCGATCAGTTCCCGCACATCCTGAATCCCGTAATAATCCAGGAAGGTCTGATTGGCCCCCTTGAACCTGCGGTTCTTGTCTTTCCAGAACAAACCGATATCGGCGTTCATGACCAGATTCTTCCATAAAACGGCAGCCTCTTTTTCGCCTTCCTCTACTGCTTCTCTGGAGGTTGCTCCAATCTGGGCATCTCCCACCACCGTCGTGGAACGCACCAGGGAAAGGACCTGAGTCGAGCCCATACTTGGCATTCCTACCACCACCTGTACCACCCAGATAAAGGAACCGTTCAGGTTACGTACCCGGTACCGTTCACTGAGATACCCCTGGGTGGATTGTTCCAGTCTCTCCCTTACCGTCTCCGGATCAGAGAATGCACGGTACTTCTCCCGGTCTTCAAAATAAATGGATTCCTCCACAAAAGCGTCTACCGTTTCCTTGAAGGATTCCAGATCGATGGACTTGATCACATGATTCTTATTATAAAGGGTCTGAATGCTATCTTCGCTGATATCAATCAGATCGACCCGATCATACAACGTAAAGAATACCTGCAGGGCATCATTCAGCTTCTGTTCCTTCAGCACGGCAGGATTATTGGAAAGATTCCGGAAACTGGCAAGTAGCGCACATCCGTTTTTCCAACTGGCTACACAGCGCATCCTGGCCGAACAAAAATGCCCTTCGTAGCTCATGTCCAGGGTTTCGATCCGACCACTGATCCGTGCCTTATTCATGATGGAACGAAGCTGGGACGCCAGAGCGGTATTGGCCTGGATCCTTTCCTTCGCATCCGGAAGGGACTCGATGCCCACGGAACGAAGTTCTCTGCGGAAGGACTCATTGGTAAGCATGAAATCCGCATCCTCATCCGTCATCTCAATGAGACAGAAGGGAATACCGGATCGCTCCAGTCCGTCCATCTGCGTAGACATACCGGACAACATGGATCCGTCCAGCACGTTCACCGCACCCAGATCGTCATAATATTTCCGCATGCCCGGAGCTTCCGCTTCCACGCCTTCGTCATCCAGCTTCAGCATACACTGCTCATAGGGCATGGGCTTTCCGAAGAAATAACCCTGCATCTTCTCGCATCCTACATGCAAAAGGAAATTGGCCTGCTCCGCTGTCTCCACTCCTTCTGCCAGGGTCTGCATCTTCAGATGCTTGGCCATATTGACCATGGAAATGATGATCTCACGGGATTTATCACCGGTATCGCTTAAAAATCCCATATCGATCTTCAGCTCATCAAAATCAAAATCTTTCAGTATATTAAGGGATGAATATTCCGAGCCAAAATCATCCATCCATACCTGATACCCCATAGTACGCAAGCGATCGATCTGCTCTTTCATAAAACGGGGATCTTCTGCCACAGCACTTTCGGTGATCTCTATGTTGATCAGATCCCGGGGCATACCGGTAGCAAGAACAGTCTTATCGATAAATGCAGGAATATCTTTCAGATTAAAATCAAGACGGGACAGATTAAAAGAAACAGGCACAAAGATCTCATTCTGTTTCACAGATTGCTTGTACTCACGGCATACCAGTTCCAGTATGCGACAGTCCAGCTTATGAATGAGACGATGCTCTTCCAGTACCGGAATAAAAACAGCCGGTGAAAGCAGACCCTTTTCCGGATCGTTCCATCTGGCCAGTGCTTCCAGTCCGCATAGATTGCGGGTCATTGTTCGAATGACCGGCTGATAATAGGCTTCGATCCAACCTTCGTCCAAAGCCAGCTGAAAATTCTCCAGAATATACTCCGAGAGTCCTTCTCGCGCATCCATAAGTCTTATAGCTCCCCTGCTTTTGCCCCAATAATAAAAAAGCTGTGCCCGTGTCCACAGGCACAGCCTTTAGCTGTATTTTATCACATATTCACAAAAATGACACTTAGTATGCTTTTACTTTTGTCCATACATCTGCGAAATATTTCTTGGTCTCCGTATCCTGATATCCGAATACCTCATTCAAAGGATTACTGGTGTCGGGAATGGTATATGCACTCACACCTTCATAGGTAGAAACACACATCTCGTCATAAGCACTCTGTACGGGAGAAAGATAACCTACTTCCTCGGTATTTGCCAGTGCATTGTCAGCATCCAGCATGAAGTTGATCCAGGAATGTGCCAGATCGGTCTGTGTACAATTCTTGGTAATGACCATGCAATCGTACCAGATATTGGTTCCCTGGGAAGGTACCAGGTACTCCAGGTTCTCGTTCTCTGTCATCATATAGGCTGCATCACCGGAATAAACCACTGCCATGGCCTTGTTACCGGAGATCATGTTATCAATGACATCATCGCCTACATAGACAGGATCCATGGTATCACGCTGGTCCACCAGCCACTGATAGGCTTCATCGATCTGTGCGGTGTCGGTGGTGTTCATGGAATAACCCAGTGACTTTAAGGCGATCATCAGAGAATCACGCTCGGAATCATACATGTAAATGTTACCGGCGTATTTTGTATTTTTCAGAAGGTCCCATCCTGCTTCTGTATCTGCAGCATCCACAACGGTAGTGTCATAGATGATACCTACAGAACCCCAGAAATAGGGAACGGTGTATGTATGCGCAGGATCATATGCTGCCTGATCCATTACCTGTGCCATCAGATTACCGGAATTGGTGATCTTGCTCCAGTCGATCTCAGCCAGATAATTTTCCTTGATGAGACGCTCGATCATGTAATCGGAAGGGATGAGAATATCATAGGTTTCCCCACTCATGATCTTGGTGTACATTGATTCATTGGAATCAAAGGTCTCATAAACCACCTTGCAGTTGAACTCCTGCTCAAACTGAGTCAGCAGGGATTTATCAATGTACTCACCTGCATTGTAGATCTTCAGGGTGGCTTTCTCTGTACTGTTGCTGCCACATCCGGTCATTACGGACAGTGCCAGGACAACAGCAAGGACAAGTGTTACGAACTTTTTCAATTTGCGTTCTCCTCCATTTTAACTTTCTTATCTTTGCGTTTGTTATATATAGCAGGAACAACATTTCCTATGATCAATGCCACCAGGATGACCGCGATCACGATGGTGGACAAGGCATTGATGGTAGGGTTGGTCCGCTTTGTCATGTTATAGACGATGATGGATATGTTCTGCACACCGTTGCCGGTTACAAAATAAGAGATCACAAAATCGTCGAAGCTCATGGTGAAGGCCAGCAGGATACCGGCGTAGATCCCGGGCTTGATGCTGGGGATGATGACCTTCATCAAAGTCTGAAACGGTGTAGCCCCCAGATCCATGGCTGCATTGGCCAGAGAATCATCCAGACTGCGAACCTTCGGGTACACACTGGTGATGACATAAGGGGTACAGAAGGCTACATGGGCCAGCAGCATGGTGATATAACCCTTGGCGATCATCATGGATGAAAACAGGATCATAAGACCGATAGCTGTTACAATATCCGGATTCATGATAGGGATATTGTTAACGGATAACAGTGTATCTCTGAGAACCTTCTTGCTCTTGGACATGCCAATGGCCGTAATGGTCCCCAGCACGGTGGAAATAGCGGTAGCAAAAATCGCAATGCTGACGGACACATAAACCGCCGCCATGATCTCCTGATCCGAGATCAGCTGGGTATACCAGCGCAAGGAAAAGCCGGTGAACTTGGTAAGGGATTTGGAACTGTTAAACGAGAACACCACCGTTACCAGGATCGGCACATAGAAAAACAAATAACACAGTATGATATACAGGAACGAGAAAACGCGACTCTTCTTTTTCATAAGTCTCCGCCTCCTTCCATTTTATCCAGCTTCTTGGTGATATTGATCATAAGGAGCATCAGGATAGCCAGCAACAGGGAGATGGCACTGCCGAAGTTCCAGTCTCCGATGGAAACAAACTGATTCTCGATCAGGTTACCGATCAGCACATACTGGCCACCACCCAGCAGCTTGGGAATGACGAAGGTGGAAATGGATAACAGAAATACCATGGTCACACCGTTGATCACTCCGGGAATGGACAAGGTAAAGGTTACCCGCCAGAATGCCTGCCATCTGTGCGCTCCCAGATCATAGGCCGCTTCGATCAATGACTTATCCATCTTGGATAAAGATGTATGGATGGGGATCACCATAAAAGGAAGCAGATCGCACACCAGACCCAGTACCACGGAAAAATCCGTATACATCATGGTCACGGGATTCAGTCCGATGACCTCCAGGAAACTGTTCACGATCCCGTTCTCGGACAAAATGCTGATCCACGCATAGGTACGCAGCAGGGTATTGATCCACATGGGAATGGTTACAAATAAGATCAGGATGGACTGTGCCTTCTCGGAAAACTGTGCGATCACATAGGCCAGAATGTACCCGAATAACAGGCACAGGATGGTGGTGATCAGACCCAACCGGAAGGAACGGACAAACACCTGAATATAAATGGGCTCTCCGATCTTCTTAAAATTCTCCAGGGTAAACCGGATATTGACCAGACTGTTGCCGCCGGTGGTGACCGAGTAAAGCACGATCAGTAGCAGGGGCACGATGATCAACAGAAAAGACCAGAGAATATAAGGTTTTACAAGACTCTTAAATTCTTTCATCGCAGCATTAATACTCCATGGTATACATAACGTGGATCAGATCCGGGTCAACGCACAGTCCTACTTTGGTTCCTACCTCCTGAATATCGGTGGTATGGATCTTATACTGACGCTTATCCGTCTCAACCATGATCTCGTAATGTACACCCTTGAAAACCACGTTGGTCACTTCCCCCACCAACTGTCCTTTCTCAGGTTCCACAATATCAATGTCCTCGGGACGAAGAACGACTTCGATCTCCTCGTTCTCCTTAAAGCCTTTATCTACACAAGGGAAATCCACATCATCAAAACGTACCAGGCAGTCACGGATCATGTTACCGCCAATGATATTGGATTCTCCGATGAAATTCGCCACAAAGCGGTTCTCCGGCTCATTATAGATATCCACCGGGGTACCGATCTGCTGGATCTTACCTTCGTTCATAACCACCACGGTATCGGACATGGATAAGGCTTCTTCCTGATCGTGAGTGACGAAGATAAAGGTAATCCCTACTTCCTGCTGGATCTTCTTAAGCTCCACCTGCATCTCCTTACGGAGCTTGGCATCCAGTGCGCCCAGAGGCTCATCCAGAAGAAGCACCTTCGGTTCATTCACCAGTGCCCTTGCAATGGCTACTCTCTGCTGCTGTCCACCGGAAAGCAGTGTCACATCCCGTTTATCAAACCCTTCCAGACCAACCAGCTTCAGAGTCTTCTTCACCTTCTGGTCCACAATGGTCTTGTCTACTTTCTTAATGTTCAGTCCGAATGCCACGTTATCGTATACATTCAGAAAGGGGAACAGTGCGTATTTCTGGAACACCGTATTAACTTCTCTCTTATAAGGAGGAACTTTGGAAATATCGATGCCGTTAAACAGCAGTTCTCCGCCGTCCGCCTCAATAAATCCGGCGATGATACGCAATATGGTGGTCTTACCGCAACCGGACGGACCCAGCAATGTGAGGAACTCATTTTCATAAATATTCAGATCGATCCCTCTCAGCACCTGCTGATCGTCAAAAGTCTTGGTAATGCCCTTCAGTTCAATGATGCAGTTACCCATATCCGCCATAGCAAACCCTCCTCGTAAATACAGGTTTATACGCAAATCAAATTATTCTATCATGCAATATCCGAGTTTGTATAGATTACATTTTGCTAATTTTTCAGGCTCCTTTTATACGAAAAAGAGGAAGGACCTGTTTAAGCCCTTCCTCTGACTGCCTGCTGTTTTGGATATCATTCCGTATATAATGTAAAAGCTGCAAACTGCAGATGTCCCGTTCCCCGGAAGGTGAAATACAATGCCTGCACTCCGTCGGGTACCCTTACCTCTGCCTTATGATCCATCCATTCATTGGAAGTTGACACGGAAACGGTGCCCACCATAGCGCCATCCCAGGACGTTCTCACTTCCAGAACGCCGTTTGCATATCCCTTGGTGCGCACACCAATGGCGGTAATGCCCTTGCAGTCAAAATACTTAAAGCCTGCCGTCGCGCTGTCCCGCATATTGGCGATATAGCCAGGGTTTTCATCTCCATCCCGGCCTTCCTGCGTGATCTTCGGGAACCGGTCATCCATCCAGCCACTCCAGGGAACAAAGGCCATCTCCGTATCCGTAAACAGATTGCAGACTATGTAGGTGGGATATTCTCCGCTGCCTGCAAGGGGCTTTAAGCTGCAACAGGAAGTGATCTCTGCCTGATAGAAGGTGCCGTCTTCCTTTTCCTTCAGTTTCTCAAAACAGCCCTGCCGGCTGTAATTGGTCCCGTTGGTATGACGATGGTAGAAAATGTACCACTCGCCACAGATCTCTACCATGCTGCCGTGATTGTTGGCACAGTAGAACATGGGCTTCTCCGCCGGCTTGTAGCTGTCGATGTGGAAATCACCGTTACTTACCAGCACGCCCTTGTAAGCAAAGCCTTCCGTAGGCTTATCACTGATGGCATATCCCAGTTCATGGCAGACCTGGGTGGAATATATAAACCAGTACTTGCCGTCCTTCTTCCGAATGGAAGGTGCCTCAAAAAACGCATGGTTTTCATATTCCGTGCCGTGACTGTAAGGTTCACCGGGCACGATGAACTTCGGCTCTTCCACCACTGTCAGCATATCCGGGCCCAGCACCGTAGCCATGGCTCCGTGACGACTCGTATCTCCCACTGCGCAGAAACCGGTATACAGATACGTACGATCTCCTTCGGTAAGCACACCGGGATCAAACTGGGGCTCATCCCCCGGACGATCGCCTACACGAACGCCGTCCTTGTAATGAACATATCCGTAGAATTCATAAGCGCCTGCCGGTTCATCACAAACCGCAACGGATACAAACCCGCGGTTACTCAGAACATAGTACAGATAATACCGTCCGTCCGGTCCCACGGTGACATCCGGTGCATACAGGTTTCCCTGACGGTCTGCATTCTCCGGATCCTGATCCTTTCTGTAAATGACGCCCTCATACCTCCAGGAGCTTAAATCGTTCACCGGCGCGGAATAACATACATAGTCCAGCATGCAGTACACATCCCCGTTGAACTTATCATGTGAACCGTATACGTAGACCCGATCGCCGAACACATGCGGCTCTCCGTCGGGAACATACTCCCAGGAAGGCATATAAGGATTGATTGCCTGTTTCAGATTTTCCATAACCCCTTCTCCTTTGTAACAACAATTGGTTTAACGTTACACCAACCCCTATTATAAGATATCTCTCCGGAATATCAACTATCTGTTTGCAGCAATTCCTGCTTTTCTTTTCCCTGTAGCTCTTCCAATATGTCTCTTTCGTTTTTCCTTCAGATCTTCTATTATGTGGTATCCGTTGGCAGGATACAGGCTCATAGATTCTCCAGCCAGCGATGCGCCAGTTCGATCCAGCACTGGCAGGTAGGCTCCATAGCGCCGCCGTCTGCGGTCTGCGTCAGACGATTGGCAAGTGCCAGCCCGTGACCTCCCTTTTCAAATACATGATATTCCACCGGGATCCCGGCTTTTACCAGGGCCTGTGTCAGCAACAGGGAATTCTGCACCGGTACTGCACCGTCTTCAAAGGTATGCCAGATAAAGGTACGCGGTACGATCTCGCTTACCTGATCTTCCAGGTTCATTTTTGCCAGCATGGCAGGATCATCCTTCCGATCTCCCAGGATGTTTTCGATGGAACCTCTGTGAGCGAACTCTCCGGAAGTGATCACCGGGTAACCCAGCATCATGCCGCCGGGACGCAGGTCTTCTTCCTTTACCCCCAGCTTTGCGGCATATCCCTCTTTCTTCCAAAACATACAATAGCTGGCTACCATATGACCGCCGGCAGAAAATCCCAGGGGTACGATCTTATCGGCATCAATGTACCACTCCTGAGCTTTGCTCTTTAAGAAAGCAATGGCTTTTCCCAGTTCCAGGTTCGCAGCGGGGAATACAGCCGGTGCAGTGGAATAGTGCAGCACGGCGGTATGATATCCCATGGCCGCAAACTGAAGTGCCACGATCTCCGCTTCCCGATGGGAAGTGTACGCATAGGCACCTCCGGGACAAACCAGCACCAGGGGACGTTTCCCTACACCGATCTCATCATAATGATCCAGAATATAAGTATCCATGGAGGCATAGGGCTGTGAACCCTCTACCCGTACGTCAATGGTTTCGTTTCTCATAGTAAGCTCCTTTTTGTAAGTTTTCTGCTTTTTTATCGGATCGGGATCAACATTGGGTCTGCTCTTTCCGACGTTTATCATTATACTTCACCATTGCCCCAAAAAACAGGGATTCTCTCATCACAACAAAAACCAAGAGATCCCAACGCAAAAAACGGGGTGTACAATTTTTTTCTTTTCGCTATAATTAGGCGTGCCCCAACCAAGGGCCTCTGTACCGGAAACCATAAATAAAATATAAATTAAGAAAAGATGCACTGCCGGGCAGTACATCTACCAAGTGAGGAATCATATGCAAAGAAGAATTCTTATGTCCGTGTTAGGTGTTCTCATCAGTGGCATGTCCGTTGGTATCTTCAAACTGGCTGCCTTCGGTGTGGATCCTTTCCAGGCCTTCATGAGTGGTATCGATCACCTGATCCCCATTTCCTTCGGGACCTTGTATGTCATTGTAAATGCAGTGCTG
>JAIKYN010000014.1 GCA_024683155.1 Lachnospiraceae bacterium
AATCTGGTGTGCCGTTTCTTTGAACCTACTTACGGGCAGGTTCTCATTGACGGACGGGATGCCAGAGAGCGTTCCCAGCTCTGGCTGCACAGTCATCTGGGGTATGTGCTCCAGACCCCTCATCTGTTCTCCGGAACGGTACGGGATAATCTGCGCTACGGAAAGCCGGATGCAACGGATGAAGAGATATACCGGGCATTGAAGCTGGTTTCGGCAGAAGGGGTAGTGGCTCGAATGGATAAAGGCCTGGACAGTGATGTGGGAGAAGGCGGAGGAATGCTTTCCACCGGTGAGAGGCAGCTCCTTTCCTTTGCCCGTGCCATTCTGGCGGATCCCAGGATCCTGGTGCTGGATGAAGCTACTTCTTCGGTGGATACGGTTACGGAGAAAACCATTCAGGATGCTATTCAGACCGTGATCAAGGGAAGAACGTCCTTCATGATCGCCCATCGTCTCTCTACCGTTGTGGATGCGGATGTGATCCTGGCAGTACAGGACGGAAAGATCGTGGAACAGGGCAATCACAAAGAGCTGATGCAGAAGAAGGGCTATTACTATCGTCTGTTCATGCAGCAGTATGAAGACCTTGCTGTAGAAAAAGCAGCAGCACTCTCCTAATATACTTGCGATGATTGAATATATAGCATATAATATTGTTACTTTCATCACATAAAAGTGAATAATCTGATAACTTACAGAATCGGAGGAGTGTATGAAGCTCAAAAATTTGATCCGAATGAACGAACAGGCACTGCGTGGCATGAAGGTGGCAGATAAGTTTAATGTCACATTCCGCAAGATCTATGTGTTTGCGGCGCTGATCGTTGTGGTCCTCATGGTTACACTGACTATGGCAATGAACGGCTATGCGGCCATGTACAACCAGTATTACATGCAGGACAATCTGCAGGGGAATATCCGAATCGATATTCAGGCCTATTCCAAGTCTGCCTGGTGGGCACTTGCTACACAGGATGAGAGTACGCTGGAAGCACAGGTTCTGAATTATGAGGAGAAGATCCCTGAGATGCTGCAGAATATTGCAGATCTGCGGAAGATTTATGACAATGAGAAACTTCTGAATTCCGTGGAATCGGATCTGAAGCAGCTGGCGACCTTAACCGAGCAGCTGACGGCGTTATACAATCAGGGGACCATCACGGAGCAGGGCCTTTCCAACCGGGATGAGATCTATACATTATTAAACGGTGATATTACCATCGTAGTAAAACAGACGGCGGCAGACTTAAAGCTGGTCAGTGCGGATTCTTATGAAAAAGCAGGCGCTGCTTATCACCGGATGCTGTTGATCGCAGGGATCATGGTGGCGCTTTCCGCCATCGTGATCGTTACAGCGGTGCTGTTTGCAAGGAATGCAAGAAAAGTTCTGGCATCCAGTATGCTGGAGCCTATTCAGGAGATCAGCAAAGTAACCGACGACATGGCCAACGGCCTTGTAAATATTGATGTAACCTATGAATCGGAAGATGAGCTGGGCGATATGGCAAGACATTTGAAGGATGCCACCGGTGCCATCCGTGAGATCGTGGTGGATCTGGATGAGACACTGGAGCGTATTGCGGACGGTGACTTTACCAGAGGAACCGATCATCCGGAATTATACAAGGAAGATTATGCGTCCATTCGTACGTCGCTGGATAACATTACAGCAAAGCTTTCCGAGACCATGAGCATGGTTAAGGATTCTTCCGTACAGGTAGCCCAGGGAGCAAACAATATGTCCCAGGGAGCTTCCGAACTGGCAGAAGGTGCCACCAACCAGGCGGCAGCCATTGAAGAACTGACAGCATCGGTTGCAACCGTGACCGAGCAGACCAGAAATATGGCCAATGCGGCACAGCAGAGTATCGATATGGCCAATCGTGTGCAGGAAGATGTGGAGAACAGCGGTCGCAAGATGCATCTGGTAACGGATGCCATGGAGCGTATCACGGATGCTTCCCAGCAGATCGAACTGATCACCAACAGTATCGAGTCCATTGCAAAGCAGACCCAGTTACTGGCACTGAATGCTTCCATTGAGGCAGCCAGAGCAGGAGATGCGGGCAAGGGCTTCGCGGTGGTGGCGGAAGAGATCAGTTCTCTTGCAAACGAAAGCTCCGAAGCAGCTAAGAATACCCATCAGCTGATCAGCGATACCATGGAAGAGATCCAGAACGGTAATTCCGTTGTGGACGAAACCACAAAGGCGCTGGAACAGGTACAGGATTCTGTAAACGATGTGGCAATGATGATGGCAGAGTCCGGAGAAATGGCAGCCAACCAGGCAACCAGCATGGAAGAGATCCAGCTGGGAATCGAACAGATCTCCAGCGTCGTTTCCAATAATTCCGCAACGGCGCAGCAGACCAGTGCGGTATCTCATGAGTTGTCCGATCAGTCGGATGCATTAAATGAACTGATCAGTAAGTTCAACATCGGATGATGGAAGAAGGTCAGAAAAAAGCCGGGAGATTTTCTCCCGGCTTTCATTACGTTTATAAACAGATCAGCTGTTTTTGGCCTGCGCTACGAACTTCTCAACAGCTTCCTGGCTGACACGCTGGCGGTTATCCGGCGTCATGATGGAATCCACGATCTGGATCTCATTGTGTACTGCTTTGAGACTGAGATCATAAAGGGTATTGGATGCAAGGCCAAGGACCACCGGACGGGTGATCCGCTGGCGGTTTTCCCGCACTACGATGGCCTGTTCTCCGTTGGATAAGAGAACATAGCTTCCTGCAGGAAGGATCGCAATGCATTCCGTAAGGGCATCCACCGTATGCTCATCGTATTTACCCGGCTCGTTCCGGATGATCTTCAGTGCGGAGTAAGCTGATACCGGTGCCTTGTAAGGACGGATGGCGGTCAGGGTATCATAGATGTCCGCCACCATGATGATCTTGGTACCGGGCAGCAGTTCCTGATCGTAGTGTGCATAATTCGGCAGACGATTGGAAAGATCCCGGGAAAGCTGTAACAGGTAGCGGCGAACACCGGAAGGATAAGCATAATTGCCGGTCATCATATTGAAACCGTTCATAATCGCCTGATGCATGCGTTCCAGCTCTACTTCGGTAAGCTTCTCCTGTTTGTTCAGGATCTCCTTGGGAGCCAGTAGCTTTCCGATATCATGGAAAAGGGCAGCTTCCAGAAGGTACTTCTTCTCCCGGTTATCCAGTTTCATCTTGCCGGCTAAAATGGCGGTCAGGATACATACATTCAGGGAATGCTTGCTGATAAAGTCATTCTCCGTACGTAAACACTGGTTAAAGGTCATCTCCTTATCCATGAAACCGTAACGATGATAGATCAGATCCATCAGGTCTTCGAATTTCTTGTGATCCGGCTGCTTGCCTTTTACGATGGATGTTAAGATCTCGTCCACGGTATAAGTCTGTACGGACTGGAACCGGTCAAAATCCAGCTCGGCATCGGTAATGGGAGGAGGCGGCTCTGCCGGATCCAGCACATAGATGCCGTACATATTCAGCTTTTTCATACGTTCGATCATGGTCTCATCGACTTTCACGCCGATGTTATACCATAATACGCCGTCTTTGTTGTACACGGGCCGGGCAATCTTCGTTCCGAT